>NZ_JBJKTM010000040.1:0-1696 GCF_046580785.1 Latilactobacillus sp. VITA-14 | reverse complement strand
TGCTAGTGCGCCACGTTGAAAACGTGATAAAGTAGATGTACCCAAAGTAATCACTCCCTATATTGGTTGGAATTAGCTACTACCATTGTAAGTGATTGCTTTGGGCTTTTTAATTTCTGTTCGGATTAATTATAGAATTTGCCTTTATAAAATTGATTTTATTTCATAAAAAAAGGCCCGCATCTAGGATGCGGGCCTTCAATCATTAATGTCTAGTTATGGATATAAGTAAATGCCCCGGCATTTGAAATTGTTTGGGTGTTAGGACCAGCAGGGTTGCTGAAGCCCATCCCACCTTGAGTGATGGTAATTGTCCCAGCTGCGGCATCGTATGATTGAACGTAAGCAACGTGACCATATGTCCCATCTGCGGCCCAAGAACCTACCATTTGGCCACCAGCAAAGCTAACGATTGCGCCTGCTGCTGGTATATGGTTAACTGTGAAGCCAGCTGCTGCGGCTGAAGCACCCCATTGAGCGCCATTCCCCCAGTTATTGCCAGCCCAAGGTGCTACTGACTTAACATACCATGTACATTGACCCCATGCATATGAATTCCCAGCTGAATTACCAGCAACTTTTCCGCTGCCACCGAAAACAGATGTGCCACCCTTATTATCTGATGGCGTGTCAATTGATGTAGGTTGAGGTGTGTCTTTTTTAGCATTGTTGGCATTGTTGGCATTGTTGGCATTGTTGGCATCGTCTGCAGCCTTTTTAGCAGCAGCGTCTGCTTCTTCAGTACTTGCTTTGTCGAAATCTGCTTGTAAAGCTGTTAATTCGTCTTTGTTATCATTGATTTTTTGTGATAAAGCTGTTTGTTTTTGATCAGCTTCACTCTTCAATGATTCTAAGTTTGCTTTTTGTTTTTCTAAATCAGTCTTAGTAGCAACTAAACTTGCTTTAGTATTTTCTTGTTCTGTCTTCAAGCCGCTTAATTTTGCCTTAGCGCTGTTAACATCATCTAAAGCTTCTTTACTTGCTTGGTTTAATTTATTAATTGTGAATGAACGCGAAACTAAATCTGAAAGGTCATTTGAGTTTAAAAGGAAGTCAACATATACGTTCCCGCTGACAGCATCCCCACTCTTTTCTTGTAAGGTCACTAATTGTTTCTTCAATACGACTGTTCGTTTAGAAACTTCTTTTTGAGCATCCGTAATTTGACCTGAAAGAGATTCGATTTGATTATTTGCTTTAGTAATTGCTGCTTCTTGATCAGCAATTTTTGAAGCGTTTGTTGAAATCTTTTGATCCAACCCAATCACTTCTGTATTAGCTGATTCGATTTGTTTGAGCAAATCGTTTGTTGCGTTCTTATTAGCAGTAATCGCTTCTTGTGCTTCACTTGAAGTTGCAGCAGATACTACGTTTGTTGAAAGAACTGAAGCTGTTAATAATCCAAGAGCAATTGTAGTCGTAATCGTTTTTTTAAATGACATGGTTTATTTTCTCCTATTAGTTAAGCCCGAACTCTGAGACTAAGTATATAGGGCGAATGTTACATTAACATTACATAAACATTATGCTTACTTAACAAATCATAAAATAGGTAGATTGCAAATTTAATCCGAATTTTTGGACAAATTTGTCAGCATAACCTGATACGGTGTTTGCCAGTCGAGTATTTTAAGCGGTCGCTGGTTAATTTGGAGTAACGTCGTCGTTAAATCTTGAGCACTAATGTGCTCAAAAC
>NZ_JBJKTM010000004.1:1641-128892 GCF_046580785.1 Latilactobacillus sp. VITA-14 | reverse complement strand
TATACGCCAGCTGAACGTGGTAGTAATGAACGCTTTAATCGGAATTTACGTTATTTTTATCCTAAAGGGACTCGTTTTGAGCACATTAGTGCTCAAGATTTAACGACGACGTTACTCCAAATTAACCAGCGACCGCTTAAAATACTTGACTGGCAAACACCGTATCAGGTTATGCTGACAAATTTGTCCAAAAATTCGGATTAAATTTGCAATCTACCAAATAATCAAGCATTTTTCATTTATCCGGACTGTTTGTAGACGACTTTTAGGAATCATGTATAATAAGCTTGAGATAAAATGATTTATAAAGGAGTTTAGCATGGCCGACTTAGTTTATCAGAATATTATCGCGGACTTAAAAAAAGCGATTAACGCAGAATCATTTCCCAGAATGAAATTACCCGATGAACGGACGTTGACTGAACACTATCAAGTGAGTCGTAGCTCGGTCAAACGTGCGTTAAACGTTATGGCTAATCAAGGGATCATTTTCAAAAAACGGGGTTCAGGAACCTTTATTAATCCACTTTATTTAAAGGGTGGCTCGTTTTTTAATTACAATGGCTCTAACCTAGGGGTTACCGACAGTTTTAAAGCCGGTAATCGGACACCGGGGATTAAATTATTAGATTTCCAAGTCATCAAGCCGAGCGCGGAATTGCAACGAGACTTGTTCCTGAAACCAGATGATTTTGTTTACGAAATCAAGCGTCTCCGGTTGTTTGATGATGAACCATTCATGATTGAAACGGGCTTCATTCCGATTAAGGTAATGCCCGAATTGACCGAAAAAATTGTGTCGAGTTCAATCTTTAACTACTTGGAAACCGAGAAAAATCAAGAAGTCACACGCGCTTTCCTGTCAATTTTCGCGGAACCATCAACTGATGATGATCAAGCGCACTTAAAGTTGAAACCGACGGAACCAGTTGGCATCATGGAAGGGATTTTCTTCTTAGACGATGGGACACCGTTTGAATTTTCAACGATGCGCCTGCACTACCAATACATGAAATATAATACATTCGTTACGGTTAGCGGTCGCGAATAGGGCCGCTATTTTTAGATTCAAAAAATTGGTACGATCCAATATTAAAAATGGTTGACTTTTTTAAAAAGTTTAGTATGATAAGAGAGTAGTCAGAAACAACAAAGTTGCAAAAGCTGCGACTGGAACTTAAAGTAAAGCTATTAGGAACTTTTTTAAAATTAAAAAGGGGTGCTATTAAAATGACAGATTATTCAAGCAAAGAATACCTTGCTAAAGTTGACGCATTTTGGCGGGCTGCAAATTATATCTCAGTTGGTCAATTATACTTAAAAGATAACCCACTATTGAAACGTCCTTTGGAAGCAAAAGATGTTAAGGCAAAACCAATTGGTCACTGGGGGACAATCTCAGGCCAAAACTTCCTATATGCTCATTTAAACCGTGCAATTAATAAATATAACTTAAACATGTTCTACGTTGAAGGCCCAGGTCACGGTGGTCAAGTGATGGTCTCAAACTCATATTTAGATGGTAGCTATTCAGAAATCTATCCAGAAATTTCTCAAGATGTTGAAGGGATGAAGAAATTATTCAAACAATTCTCATTCCCAGGCGGCGTTGCTTCTCATGCGGCTCCTGAAACACCTGGTTCAATCCATGAAGGTGGCGAACTTGGTTATTCATTATCACACGGTGTTGGTGCGATTTTAGATAACCCAGACGTGATTGCTGCTGTTGTTGTGGGTGATGGGGAAGCTGAAACTGGCCCATTAGCTGCATCATGGTTATCAAGCACATTCATCAATCCTGAGAATGATGGTGCTGTCTTACCAATCTTGAACTTAAACGGTTTCAAGATTTCTAACCCAACAATTCTTTCACGCAAGAGTGATGAAGAATTAACGAAATACTTCGAAGGCAATGGTTGGGAACCAATCTTTGTTGAAGGCGACGACCCTGAAAAGATGCACCCAGCAACTGCTGCTGCAATGGATGAAGCCATCGAAAAAATCCAAGCAATTCAAAAGAATGCGCGTGAAAACGGCGATTCATCTCGTCCAGTATGGCCAATGATCGTCTTCCGCGCACCTAAGGGTTGGACTGGTCCTAAGACATGGGATGGCGTACCAATCGAAAATTCATTCCGTGCGCACCAAATTCCAGTGCCAATTGACAGTGCTGACATGCAACATGTTGATGCATTAGTAGATTGGATGAAATCATACCGTCCAGAAGAATTGTTTACAGAAGCAGGTCAATTAAAACCTGAAATCGCAGAAATTGCACCTAAAGGCGATCAACGGATGGCTGCTAACCCAATCACCAATGGCGGGATTGATCCTAAACCATTACGCTTACCAGATTACCGTGATTATGCTGTGGATAATTCGGAACACGGTAAAGTCGTTGCGCAAGACATGATTGTTTTAGGCGAATATGTTCGTGATATCATCAAAGACAACGATCAAAATAAAAACTTCAGAATCTTCGGCCCTGATGAAACAATGTCAAACCGTTTGAACCATATTTTTGAAGCAACAAACCGTCAATGGATGGAACCAATCAAAGAACCAAACGATCAATACATGGCAACAGAAGGCCGTGTTCTTGATTCACAATTATCAGAACATCAAGCTGAAGGTTGGTTAGAAGGTTATGTCCTAACTGGTCGTCATGGTTTCTTTGCAAGTTACGAATCATTCTTGCGCGTTGTGGATTCAATGTTAACACAACACTTCAAGTGGTTACGTAAGGCTGATGAACAAGCATGGCGTAACAAGTATCCTTCATTGAACGTGATTGCCACATCAACTGTTTTCCAACAAGATCACAATGGTTACACACATCAAGATCCAGGTATCTTAACACACTTAGCTGAAAAGAAACCTGAATTCATTCGTGAATACTTACCTGCTGATGCTAACACGTTGTTAGCAACAATGGATACTGTCTTCAAGAGCCAAGAAAAGATCAATTTAGTGGTTGCTTCAAAACACCCACGTCAACAATGGTTCTCAATTGACGAAGCAACAGTCTTAGTTAAGAATGGTTTGAAGATTATTGACTGGGCAAGTACAGACCAAGATGCTGAACCAGATGTTGTGATTGCAGCTGCTGGGACAGAACCAACACTTGAAAGTTTGGCTGCAATCTCAATCTTGCACAAACAATATCCTGACATGAAGATTCGTTTCATTAACGTTGTTGATTTATTGAAACTTCGTTCACCTAAAGTGGACCCTCGTGGTTTAACAGATGAAGAATTCGACATGTACTTTACAAAAGACAAACCAGTGGTCTTCGCATTCCATGGTTTCGAAGGCTTAGTACGTGATATCTTCTTTGACCGTCACAACCATAACCTTCATGTTCATGGCTACCGTGAAAATGGTGATATTACAACACCATTCGACATGCGTGTCTTGAATCAAATGGATCGTTTCAGTCTATCTAAAGAAGTTGCAGTTGACGTACTTGGCGATCAAGCTGGTCAATTCGCACAATCAATGGATGACATGGTTGCTAAACACAATCAATACATTCGCAATGAAGGTACTGATTTACCAGAAGTTGAAGAATGGCAATGGACACCACTCCGTTAATGCGGTGAGAGTGCGTCACTAACGGTTTGCTTTTAAGCATTTGCCTAATCAGGCGGATTGCCGGTAAAGCCGGTGATGTGACTGATGTAGCAAGGCGCAGAAAGCAGTTAGTGTAAGCACGTTTAAGTGGAAGAGTGCGTTTGAACTGGTTATCTTCTGAGCATTAACTGGATTTGACGAATTGACGATGTAATCGTCGATTTGGCAAATTTGGTTAAGCGCAGGAAGGTGGTTCAAAAAGCACGTTTAAATGATAGAATTCTACTATCAGAAGAAGGGTCTGGGACAAACATACTTTTGTCCTAGATTCTTTTTTTGTGGATTAGTGGTCTCTGAGCCTTTATTTTTAGGCATAATAACGGTAAACTAGTAGACAAGTATAATTTTAGAAAGAGGCGTTTTTTTTATGGCAAAAAATAAAATCCGAGTGCGGTATGCGCCAAGTCCAACAGGTCATTTGCACATCGGGAATGCTCGTACAGCATTATTTAACTATTTATTTGCACGTCACAACAAAGGGACTTTCGTGATTCGGATTGAAGATACTGACACGAAAAGAAACATTGCTGACGGTGAAAACAGTCAGTTAGATAATTTGAAGTGGCTAGGTATGGATTGGGATGAAGGTCCAGATAAGCCTGGTGACTTTGGTCCTTATCGTCAATCAGAACGTCGCGAAATTTACACGCCTTTAATTGAAGAGTTAGTGGCTAAGGGATTAGCTTACGAATCATACAAAACAGAAGATGAATTAACTGAAGAACGGGAAGCCCAAAAAGCAGCTGGCGAAGCACCACGTTACATCTACGAATACGAAGGTATGAGTGATGATGAAATTAAGGCTAGCCAAGAAGCTGCTAAAGCAAAAGGCTTACAACCAGTTGTTCGTTTACGTCTTCCTAAGGATCACGTTTACAAGTTTGATGACATTGTTAAAGGTGAAATCAGCTTTGAATCAGATCGTTTAGGTGGCGACTTTGTCATCATGAAACGCGATGGGATGCCAACATATAACTTTGCCGTTGTCGTTGATGATCACTTGATGGAAATCACCCATGTCTTGCGTGGGGACGATCATATCGCCAACACGCCAAAACAATTGGCTGTCTACGAAGCCTTTGGTTGGGAACCACCAGTCTTTGGCCACATGACATTGATCATCAATACTGAAACAGGTAAGAAGTTAAGTAAACGTGATGAATCAGTGCTTCAATTTATCGAACAATACCGCGAATTGGGTTACTTACCAGAAGCGATGTTTAACTTTATCGCCCTATTAGGTTGGTCACCAGTTGGCGAAAGCGAATTGTTCAATCGCCAAGAATTCATCAAACAATTTGATCCAAAACGTTTGAGCAAATCACCAGCTAGTTTCGATCAAAAGAAACTCGAATGGGTGAATAACCAATACGTTAAACAATCAGATCCAAACAAAATCATGGATCTTTCGTTAGAAAGCTTGATTAAAGCGGGTAAAATCGCTGAAAATCCTGATAGCAAAACGATCGAATGGGCCCGTCATTTGATTGCGTTATACCAAGATCAAATGAGCTACACAGCTCAAATCGTTGAAATGTCAGATGTCTTCTTTGAAGAACCTGAACAATTAGACGCCGAAGCGCTTGAAGAATTAAATAACGAAACAGCACCCGTTGTTTTGAAGGAATTCAGCGAACGCTTGAAAGATTTAACATTATTCACAGCACCACGGATTATGCAAATCATTAAAGGCATCCAAAAAGATACGAAGATTAAAGGCCGTCAATTGTACATGCCAATTCGGATTGCAACGACTCGCGAAATGCATGGTCCATCATTACCTGATTCAATCGAATTGTTAGGTAAAGACCGTGTCCTAGCCCACCTTGAAAAGACATTAGCAGAAATTAAATAAAGTACGTTTGAAACGGGTAGCTTCTGAGCATTAACAGGATTTGACGAATTACCGATGCAATCGGCGATTTGGCAAATTTGGTTAAGCGCAGGAAGCTGTTTAAAAAAGTACGTTTAAGAATAGAGTGCGTTTGGTTGCGTTCAGCAACTGAGCATTAATAAAAATTGGTAGTTATCCAGAATTCAGGATGACTACCAATTTTTTATTAAGCGGAAGTTGGTGCAACCAAAAAGCACGTTTAGATGTTCAAAATAGAACAGCAAAAAAGCTGAGGTTGAAGTATTTCTTCAACCTCAGCTTTTTTATTTTTGTCTAGTCCGATCAATTTCAGTCCGAATGGCTTTGAAACTTTGTTCTGTTTGTGGGCCATTATTAACGGCGACCATCATAAACAGACTATCGACGATACTGATTTGTGCAATTAACGCGTGTAGTGCTTCGGCGCGGTAATTGGTTTCTTCGGAAATGGACAACAGTGTCACATCACCCAATTTAGCGAGGGTTGAATTGCCAAAACTGGTGATGACAATCAGTGGAACGTGACGTTCTTTTAAGATGCGTGCAATTTCTAAAGCATCTTTATTTTGACCACTATGTGAAATAATCAGCGCACAGTCTTGTTCGGTGAGTTGGGTGGCCTGCATCAATTGTAGATGGTAGTCTTGGCTGTAAAAAGTTGGAATCGCAGTTCGTAAAAATTTGTGGTAGCCATCTTGAGCGACGATTCCAGAAGCGCCCAAGCCAAATAAACTTAAGCGCTTGGCCTGATTGATATAATCAACGGCTTGCCGTAATTGCGCTTCAGTCAGTAGTGAACGAGTTGCTTTGAGCGCATTAGTATTGGATGCGAAAATTTTATCGGCCATGGTCAGATAGTCATCATTATTACTAATTTCATGGAAGAGTGGATTATCTGTTGGGGTTGCTTGTTTAGCAAGTAACGCCATTTTAAGTGCCTGGAAGTTTGCGAAGGTCAACATTTTGGCGAAACGGGAAATAGTGGCTGTTGAAACACCACAGTCAGCCGCAAATTCTTGAATCGTTAAACTTTGATTGAAATGTTCAGTTTTTAAGATGTAATCTGCGATTTGTTTGTATTTTTCACTTAAATTCGTGTAGTACGCACGGAGTAAGGAATCGATGTTTTGTGTCATTGAAGTGCCCCCCTGTTATCGATAGTATAGCATAAAAAACAATGAAGAAAATTATTTTCTAAAAAACGGTTGATTAAAGAAAAAAATTTACATATAATAAAGACATTAATAAAAGTGACATGAAATTGTGGATAAGGGGACTGGCAAAGATGAAATTAGCAATGATTGGTTTAGGCAAAATGGGGATTAACTTGGTCGCTAACTTACGACGTAATGGGCACGAGGTTGTCGCCTTTGACTTAAATGAAGCAGCGGTTCAAGAAGCAACCCGCTTAGGTGCATTACCTGCAAAGGATATTGATGATGTGGTGGCACAATTGCCACAACCTAAAATTGTGTGGAGCATGTTACCTGCTGGTAAGCCAACACAAGCCACAATCGAAACGTTAAGTACTAAATTGACAGCCGGTGACATTGTCATTGATGGTGGTAATTCATTTTTCGAAGATTCTAAACAACACAATGCATTGCTTGCCGCAAAAGGGATTCATTTCTTCGATGTCGGAACTTCTGGTGGGATGAGCGGTGCTAACGCAGACGGAAACTTCATGATCGGCGGTGACAGCGCGGAAGTCTTCAAACAGATTGAACCGATTTTTAAAGATATTGCTCAAAAAGACGGCTATCTCTATACCGGGAAGGCTGGTAGTGGCCATTATCTCAAAATGGTGCATAATGGAATTGAATACGGCATGATGCAATCTATCGCTGAAGGATTTGATGTGTTATCACATGGTGAGTTTGAATATGATAACGAAGCGGTTGCTAAGGTTTGGAGTAATGGTTCTGTGATTCGCGGTTGGTTGATGGAATTAGCGGAATCTGCTTTTGCAAAAGACCCTAACTTAGAAGGCTTAAAAGGTATCATGCACTCATCTGGTGAAGGAAAATGGACATTAGATGAAGCCTTGAAATTACAAGTCCCAACACCGGTCATTGGTTTATCATTGATGATGCGGTATCGTTCACTTGAAGATGATACATTCACTGGTAAAGTTGTTGCTGCTTTACGAAATGAATTCGGCGGCCATGCAGTTGATAAGAAATAAGTGGTATCCTAATAAGTAGTCAGTAAACATCACATAAACGAGGTAATTATGATGAAATATATGATTGGTGCGGATATTGGAACAACAAGTACGAAAGCGGTTTTATATGATTTAAAAGGGAATGTTAAAGCTTACGCAAACGTTGGTTATCCTTTATATCAAACCGTACCCGATATGGCAGAAGAAGATCCGGATGAAATTTTTAATGCAGTGTTAGAAGTATTACGACAGGTGATGCGCAAGGGCAACGTTCAAGCCGGCGAATTACAGGGCGTTAGTTTCTCGGCTGCGATGCACAGCTTGATTCTGATGGATGCAAATGATCAACCGCTAACTCGGGCAATTACTTGGGCGGATAATAGAGCTGCTAAAGCAAGTCAACAATTGAAAGAAAATGGGTTGGGCCAAGCCATTTATCAACACACTGGCACACCAATCCATCCGATGGCGCCACTTTCAAAACTGATTTGGCTGAAAGAAGCGCAACCCGAATTGTTCAACCAAGCTAGTCAATTCATCGATATTAAAACGTATGTCTTCCAAAAACTTTTCCATACGTATCAAATGGATTATTCAATCGCTTCAGCAACCGGCTTGTTCAACATTTTTAATTTAGATTGGGATCAACAAGCCCTTGAAGTGGCTGGTGTCACACGCCAACAACTACCTGAATTAGTCGAACCAACGGATTATGTTAAAGGGATTGACCCGATCTATGGTGAATTAACCGGCATTGGTGCTGAAGTGCCATTTATCTTTGGCGCCAGCGATGGGGTTTTATCAAACTTTGGGGTAAATGCAATTGATCCAGGCGTAGTCGCCGTTACTATCGGGACAAGCGGTGCCGTGCGAGTGGTTGTTGATCATCCAGTGGTTGATCCAAACGGTAAGTTATTCTGTTACGCCTTAACCAAGGATAAATGGGTGGTCGGTGGACCGGTCAATAACGGGGGAATTGTCTTCCGTTGGGTGCGCGATCAACTTTTTGCACCTGAAAAAATCACGGCTGAACAAATGCATGTTTCAACATACGATATTTTGACACAAATTGCGGCAGAAATTCCGGCTGGTTCAGATGGACTCTTATTCCATCCTTACTTGGGTGGCGAACGGGCACCAATCTGGGATGCAGATGCACGTGGAACATACTTCGGTTTGACGCGGCAACATACGCGGGCGCACATGGTGCGTGCAGCGCTTGAAGGCATCGTTTATAACTTATACATAGTGATGCTGATGATTGAAGGTGTGGCAGGTAAACCAAAGAGTATTCAGGCAACGGGTGGCTTCTCCCGTTCAGAATTATGGCGCCAAATGTTGGCGGATGTCTTTGAACAAGACGTCACGATTCCAGAAAGTTTCGAAAGCTCATGTTTAGGTGCTGCTGTCTTAGGGATGTATAGTTTAGGCTTAGTGGATGATCTATCAGCTGTCAAAGAAATGGTTGGTGTGACGAATGTGCATCATCCAGAAGAAGCCAACTTTGAAGTTTATCGCGAACTATTACCAATCTGGATTCGCTTAACACGGGAATTAAATACGGAATACGGCGCAATTGCTGACTTCCAACGCAAACATATGCAAGTTAAAGAGTAACGAAGTGAACTGGGTCTGAAAGCCCAGTTACTTTTAACAATATTATGATAGCGCAAACATTATTGAAAATAGGGAAAATTATGGCATTAGTAGTCCTATTATTGGGTATTATCTTATTACTCGCCCTTATTATTCGATTTAAGATCAATACGTTTATCGCTTTAGTTATAACGGCAATGGCCGTTGGGGTTGGCCTAGGTATGCCATTAACGGACATTGCAACCAGTGTTCAAAACGGGATTGGCGGTCAACTTGGTGAGCTCTCAATTGTCTTTGGCTTTGGTGCCATGATGGGGCGGTTAGTTGCCGACGCTGGTGGCGCGTTTAGAATCGCGCATACCTTAATCGATATGTTCGGTAAAAAAGACTTCAAATTGCAATTATGTTGGCTTCGTTCATCATTGGGATTGCCTTATTCTTTGAAGTTGGGATGGTCTTGTTAGTACCAATCGTTTTTGCGATTGCAATCGAAGCAAGTGTGTCAATTTTGTACCTTGGAATTCCGATGGCTGCAGCACTTTCTGTCACACATGGGTTCTTGCCACCCCATCCAGCACCAACAGCAATTACCTCAGCTTTAGGGGCAAATGCTGGTCACGTATTGTTATATGGGGTCTTAATTGCGATCCCTTCAGTGATTATTGCCGGTCCATTATTCATTAAGATTGCAAAACGCTTAGTATCAGATGCGTTCGCGCGCCAAGGTAATCTGACGGCACTTGGGCCTCAGAAAACCTTTAAATTAGACGAAACACCGGGGTTTGGAATTAGTGTCATAACCTCATTATTCCCAGTCATTTTGATGGCTGTCACCACGATTTATCAAATGGCCTTTAACGGCGGCGGGCTTGGTCTTACCACTAATGCAATCAGCCGGTGTGAACCCTGCACTGATGGTCCTTTCAATTGGGGCCGGCAGTTTAGCGGCTTCTCACGTGAATGATGCCGGGTTCTGGATGTTCAAGGAATACTTTGATTTAAGTGTCAAAGAAACCCTTGCAACTTGGACAGTTTTGGAAACATTGATTTCGATTGTTGGGTTAATTGGCGTTTTACTATTAAGTTTAGTCGTCTAAATAAAAGTTAAATGACATTGGCTGTTAAAGACAGTCAACGTCATTTTTAATAGCACTTAAGGTGGGCAATTATTTGTAATCGGTTACCTAAAAAAACGCTGAGAAACAGCTTTTTTTTAATCTTGTTCAGGGACAACATCAAAGAGATATGATAGAATGGGTAAGGATTAATTTGAACACTGGAGACGATTAGAGTTAGGTCATCCTAAAATCAAAGTCATTGAATCCTAATAGTTGAACGACTCAATCGAAGAGAAAGAGGTACTTATATGGATAAGAAGCAGCGAGAAGATTCACAAAAGGGTGAACTTAATCAACAAAAGCATGAGAAATTCATACACTATGCTGATGGCACGAGTCTTGAAGAAATTAATAACACGGTTGCGATTCCCAAGAACGCTGGTTTTTGGCGGACGTTGATGGCCTTTATGGGACCTGGTGCGTTAGTGGCCGTTGGTTATATGGATCCAGGGAACTGGATCACGTCAATCGCCGGTGGTGCGCAATACGCATACACCTTGATCAGTGTGATCCTAGTATCAAACTTAATTGCGATGTTATTACAAGCAATGGCAGCGCGTTTAGGAATTGTGACCGGAATGGATTTAGCGCAGATGACGCGGGCCAAAACCGGTAAAAAGATGGGGATTTTTCTCTGGATTGTCACCGAATTAGCAATTATGGCGACCGACATCGCCGAAATTATTGGTTCCGCAATTGCGTTAGAACTGATTTTCAACATCCCATTGCTCTGGGGTGTCTTAATTACCGCATTTGACGTCTTGCTATTATTACTATTAATGAAACTTGGTTTCCGGAAGATCGAAGCGATTGTCGCAACCTTGGTGGCCGTTATTTTATTCGTTTTCTTATACGAAGTGATTCTAGCGCAACCAAATATGGGCGACGTAATGCGCGGATTTGTACCAAGTACACGGATTGTTACCAACCAGAAGATGCTATTCTTGGCATTAGGGATTGTCGGGGCAACCGTTATGCCGCATAATCTCTACTTGCATTCGTCAATCGCACAAGCACGTCAATATGACCGTGACGATTACGCCGAAAAGAAGAAAGCAATCAAGTTTACAGTCATTGATTCAAACATTCAATTATCAGTCGCATTTATCGTTAACTGTTTACTCTTAGTTTTAGGGGCAGCAATGTTCTTTGGAACTAACAGTGATTTAGGACGATTCGTTGACTTATTCAATGCTTTACAAAACAAAGAAATTGTTGGGAGCATTGCTAGCCCAATGTTGAGTTTACTCTTTGCCGTTGCTTTATTAGCTTCTGGTCAAAATTCAACCATCACAGGGACACTTTCAGGACAAATCGTCATGGAAGGTTTCGTTCGCATGAAGATTCCATTGTGGGCACGACGGGTGATTACCCGTGGGTTATCAATCTTACCTGTTATTATTTTCACGGTTTACTACCATGGGAACGAAGCACAAGTTGAAAACCTCTTGATTTACTCACAAGTCTTCTTGAGTGTTGCATTGCCAGTCTCGATGATTCCATTGACAATGTTCACGAGTGATGAAAAAATCATGGGCCCATTCGTTAACCGCCCTTGGGTGAAATATACGGCATGGTTTGTCACAATTGTGTTGACGCTTTTAAATATCTATTTGATTCTACAAACAATCGGCCTAGTTGGCTAATGAATAGGTGCTCGTTAATCCGTAAATTGATATGGATTGACGAGCGCTTTTTTTGTTCGGTATGCTAGACTAGAGATAAGGTATTATTTTGGAGGGATTTTATTGTTTGAAGTAACGAGTGTGCATATCATTATTCGACTGCTACTGGCAACCTTAATTGCTGGGATTATCGGATCTGATCGGGAATATAAGAACCGCCCAGCCGGAATGCGGACACACATTCTGGTCTGCATTGGTGCGTGTGTGATTGCGATGATTCAGCAGGAAATCGCAGCGCAAAACGTTCAATTTGCATTAGCGCATAGTGCGATTAGTACCACTATTCGTTCTGATCAAGCACGGCTGATTGCACAAGTTGTCAGTGGGATTGGTTTTTTAGGAGCTGGAACGATTATTGTCACCCGCCACAAGATTCAAGGATTGACGACGGCGGCCTCACTTTGGGCTACTGCGGGATTAGGACTTGCAATTGGGATGGGCTACTATCAAATTGCGGTGATCAGTGCGGTCTTTGTCATTTTCGTGATTGTCTTCTTGAAAAAGATTATTCACATCAATACGTTGAAAAAAATCGAAATTAAGTATAAGCATAAATTGGAAACCAAGGAGTTTATTCAGAGCTATTTTGAACAACATCAGATTCAAATTCGCGATGTGAACTTCTCAGTAACGCAAAACGAACGTGATACGATTTACACTAACGTCTATCGCATCGAAATTCCCCGGGAAATGCAATATGCAGAAATTGTGGAAGATATCTCGATGAATAAGAACATCATGACGATTCGAATGGTCAGTGTCTAAAAGAGTGCGCAAGCAGGCGTTTATATTTCGAGTATTAACTGGATTTGTCTGCAATCGCCGATGCGACAAGTTTGGTTAAGCACAGGAATATGCCTGCTGGAGCACGTTTAAAAAAAGTGTGCTGTCTCAATCGGGAAATACATTTACGAAAAAAGAAGCCCCCTGATAAACTTTTTTATCAGGGGGCTTCTTTTTATTTCAGTCTAATTAAACGCAATTTGTCTGTCTCTTGGTAAGATTAAGTTGAGAATAATTGCGGCAAGCGCACAAATCGAAATTGGTGATTCAAGTAAGTATTGGATCATTTGAGGCGTTGCTTTCACCAATGATTGTGGCATGATGATGATGGCGATACATAGAATGATTGGAATTCCGATGATGTACATATCACGTTCTTGAGTGTGTAGTGTGCGAATAACATTTAACCCGTTGAGCATGATAGTTGAACAAATGATGGCGAAAATCCCACCAATAACTGGGGCTGGAATCGCTGATAAGAAGGCCGCTAATTTATTAAAGAAGCCGAAGATGATAAACCAAATCCCGGCAGAAACGAATACTTTTTTACTAGCAACACCGGTGATTGAAATAATGCCGGCGTTAGTTGCATACCCTGTAACTGGTGAGCCGCCTAAGAGTGCAGCGATTAAACAGCTAATTCCTTCACCGATAATCCCGTGATTCCATTGTTTCTTACTGATGGGCGAATCCGTAACGGCACTCATTGCAAACCAAGTCCCGGTCGTTTCGGTCATTAAAACGGCGTAGATAATGACGAAGGTCATGATTGCTGTCATCGAAAAGTGCATACCATAGTGGAATGCGGTGAAACTTGGCAAGCTAAACCAACTCGCTTCGTTCACACTTTGCCAGTCAAATTTACCAAGCATGGTTGCTAAAACAGTTCCGCCTAATAAGGCGATGATGATGGAACTAACTTTGAAGAGTTTTTGTAATTTAGGGAAGTAGATACCTAGCGAAACACAAAGAATTAGAATGGCGACGGTCACAACAGCCAGGAGTAAGTTCTCATTGATATTGCCCTGTGCTTTGAAAATGTTATCACCTAAAGCAGATGGCATCAGTGAAAGACCAACGATGGTGATGATTGTGCCACCGACGACTTGGGGGACTAAGCTGTTAATAATTTTTTGGAAGAGGCCGGTGACGCCGAGAAGAATTAACAGAATTGAACCGACAATTGAAGCGCCAATCACCGTTGCCATCCCGCCGTCTTTAGCACCACTAGCAAAGTAAATCCCGGCGATTGCCCCAATTGGAACAAATGAAGGGCCTTGGGAAACAGGCATTTTCATAAAAAATTTGGTTTGAAGAATCGTACCAATCCCGGCAGCAAGGAATGTCGCTTGAATTAAGCCGGCTTTTGCATCAAGACCCATCGCCAATAAACCGGCAATGATAACGGGGGGAACGTAGACATCCATTGCTAAAACGTGTTGTAGTCCTAAGAAGCCAGCTTCTTGATTCGAAATCGGCTCGTCAGGACCGACCATTAATTTTTGAGATTGTTCATTCATACCAGTTGTGCTCCTTTTCGTGGACCAGTTTACCTTGAACGTAGACGGCCTTAATTTGGTGTTTGGTGTGGCGGAATAAAAGTTGTTCGAGTTGTTCATCTGGTGTAAGACTTGCAAAGCGTGGTGGCGCTTGAACGATTTGAAAATCAGCAAGCAATCCCGATTCAATGGCACCAGCTTGAATGCCAAGACTAGTTGCACCACCGACGGTTGCCATATAAAAAGCTTGTTTAGCACTGATCCGACTGTTCGCAACACCGCGTTGGTCAGCCGCAATGGTGGCGTCAACCCCGTCTTGTCGAATTTGGGAGGCCGTTACGGCTTGTTGCAAATTGGCATATAAGCTAGGGGTATAACCACCGGCGATATCACTGCCAAGCCCAATTTTAATGCCTTGATTAAGTAACTCGTGTGCGGGGAGAATCCCGTTACCAAAATAGGCATTTGAGATAGGGCAGTGCGCAATCGCTGCTTGTTCGGTTTTAATGATACTTTGGTCAGTAGTTGTCAGTTGTGTTGCATGTGCTAATACCGAATGTTGATTCAATAATCCGAATGATTGCAACATCTCAGAGTCTGTATGGCCGTAACGTTCGCGTACATAATCGTGTTCCCAGTCGCTTTCGCTGCAGTGTGTCTGAACGGTGATGTGTTGGGACTGTGCAAGTTGACCGAATTGCTGAAGTGTTTCAGTTGTGCAACTAGGGATGAAGCGGGGGGTAATGACGGGTTGAATGAACCCATTACGATAGGTATCTTGAATTGCTTGAACAAAAGTTTGTGTTTTATTAATGGCTTCTTCAGGAGAAGCATCACGATAATAGTCTGGTGTTTGATCTGGATTATCCATCGCAACACTTCCGATGAAAGCCCGTTGCCCTGCTTGGGAACAAATTTCTGCGAGTCGTAGATTCGCAGAATTGTGAATTGTTCCGAAATATAGGGCGGTTGTTGTGCCGTTAGCGAGCATTTCGGTCACTAAGTCTTGATACACAGGTGTGGCGAAATCTAAATCGGCGTAGCGCGCTTCAAGAGGAAAGGTATAATGATTGAGCCAATCAGCTAAAGGGCGATCAAGGGCAATTCCAGCTTGTGGCCATTGTGGCGCATGATTGTGTAGATCGATAAAGCCTGGTAACAAGAAGTGTCCGGGAGCGAGTGTGATTAAGTGGTCATGTTGGCGTGCAGCTGATAATCGCTCAGAGTATTCTGACGCCGTTTGATGAATAATGTTTGTGATTTGACCATTATCACTGATTTCTATCAGTGAATCTTCGTGAAATGAACTAGAATTTGGTGAATTTGCAGAAAAATAACTTACTTTTAGTGTGATTGGCAAACTTTTAAACCTCTCCTTCTAGATGGTGTGTTGTAAGTATATCACATACCATAATACTTTTAAACTTTAAAATCGTTCGCCTTTTGATTTATTTCTAAGGGATGCTTTCAGAAAACGACACGTGAGCAAAAAGGTACCCTAAAAAATAGCAGACTGCTAGAATGAACTTAAATAAGCTAGTTGAAAGGATGAATCACATGAGTTTAGCAGATGAATTTGTAGAACGGCGTTTTATTGTCTTTCAATGCTATAAGTGCCAACATCCAGCGATGGAAATCACGACGAAGACAGCACTAGAAGATAATTCAGATGGCTCTACTAAGTTTCAAATTGAAACAACTTGCCCACGGTGTCAAGCAACCGATCAATTTGTTATCAATAACGGTCAAGAAGGGGAAATTAGCGCGAGTGTCAATAGTGGCAAAGTCGCTAAGGTTGCCAACATTAAATAAGGCAATCGACGTTCGCTAAACGTGAACGTCTTTTTTTGTGGCGTAAATTGTATATAATTATGAATACATGAATAAAAAGGCTGGAAACGGTAGATTTATTCAAATATAATTGACATTATGCCCTTTGAATTGTATATTTATTCTACTTAATACAATTATAAAGGACTTATTGAAATGGCGAAATCAAAAAAAATTAACGTTCAAGGTCTCGTATTGATGATTTTTGGGTCAATCTTCGGCTTTGCGAATACCACAATTGCTTTCTACTTAATGGGCTATGCCAGCATTATTTGGTATATCTTAGCGGCAATTTTCTTTTTCTTACCAACTTCATTAATGTTTGCTGAATTTGGTTCTTCTTTGAAAGAATCACGCGGGGGCATCTATTCTTGGTTAGAAGCATCCATTGGTAAAAAGGCGGCTTTCATCGGGACGTTCATCTGGTTAGCGTCATGGATTGTCTGGATGGTGTCAACAGCTGCTAAAGTGTGGGTGCCGTTTTCAACGTTCCTCCAAGGTTCAGATCAAACAGCAACCTGGCATTTATTAGGGATGAATGGCACTCAAGTGGTCGGTGTCTTAGGAATTCTTTGGATTTTATTATTAACTTTCCTATCAAGTCGTGGGGTTGATAAGATTCAAAAGTTTGCGTCATTCAGTGGGATGGCCGTTGCCTTTTTATTTGCCGCATTCTTAGTGATTAGTGTGGCGATTTGGTTTAAAACGGGTTTTCATTTGGCAGAACCGATTCATGGGACGACGACCTTTGTTAAGAGTCCGATGAGTAGCTATCAAACACCAATTGGGATGTTATCATTTGTTGTCTTCTCAATCTTTGCTTACGCGGGGATGGAAGCCATGGGCGGTGTTACCGATAGTATAGATCAGCCTGAAAAGACTTTCCCTAAAGGGTTAATGATTGCGACAGTCTTCATTACATTAATCTACGCGGTTGCAATCTTTATGTGGGGCATCTCAACGAACTGGCAACAAGTCTTGAGCGGGAATAAAGCTAACATGGGCAATATTACTTATGTTCTTATGCAAAACTTGGGTTATCAATTCGGCCATGCCTTTGGGATGACGACACCCGTTGCGATGACGATTGGAACAACCTTTGCTCGGATTACCGGTTTAATCATGTTTATCAGTTACTTAGGCGCATTTGCCGTCTTGATTTATTCACCATTAAAGTCATTTGTACTCGGGACACCTAAAGCACTCTGGCCGAACGGCTTTGCAGAAGTTAACAAGCATGGCATGCCTGAAAAAGCAATGTGGGCGCAAGCATTATTAGTCTGCATTTTAATCGCGGTTATTTCATTTGGTGGTAAAGCTGCCGGTGACTTCTATAATGTCTTGACTTTGATGTCTAACGTTTCAACATCGTTGCCATACCTCTTTTTAGTGACTGCCTTTCCATATTTCAAGGCACGCAAAGATTTGGAACGGCCTTACGAATTCTTTAAATCACCAGTTGCTGTTAAGGCGGTGACGATTGTGGTCGACTTAGTCCTTGTCTTCGGAATTGCCTTTACGATTATTCAACCGATGTTAGAAGGTCAATATTTAGATGCCTTCTGGATGGTCATTGGTCCGATTGTCTTTACGATTATGGCCCTTGCTTTGTATCATCGCTATCAACGAAAAGCAGTACATGGCTAAATTTTTTAAAAGCATTGACCGATTTGGTCAACGCTTTTTTTGATGGCCTAATTAAGGGCTTGTGAATTTTAGAAAGGATTAATTCTCATTTAATTTTAATGTGCAAAGGAAAATAGTTGCATTTTCAGATTGGTTCCGTTTTAGAACTAATCTGATTTTTAAAGACTAACATAAAGCCCCCTCTAGCGATTTTTTAATTTTTAAAGAAAGTTGGTTACCTAACTATCACATTAGAATAAAATGAGAATAAAAGTGGACGGTGTGCAACTTTCACAATAAACCTGTATACTTTTTAGATATAGTTTTCAGAAAATGAAATCAAAGGGGGATTCTATGACTATCAAATTACAAGTCAAAAATCTAACAAAAATATTTGGTAAGCGCGTGCCGCGTGCCAAAGAATTACTGAAACAAGGAAAATCAAAAGCAGCGATTCTAAAGGAAACAGGTGCGGCAATCGGTGTCGACCGGGCTAACTTTGAAGTAGAATCTGGCGAGATTTTTGTCATTATGGGACTATCTGGGAGTGGTAAATCAACATTGGTTCGGATGATCAACCGGTTGATTGAGCCTACTGAAGGTAGTGTATTAATCGATGGCGAGGATTTAATGCAGATTGATAAGAAGGCATTACGTGAAGTCCGGCGTAAAAAGATGAGCATGGTATTCCAAAATTTTGGGCTCTTTCCAAATCGAACGATTCTTGAAAATACAGCCTATGGGCTTGAAATTCAAGGCATTGATAAGGCGACACGGGAACAAAAAGCGAATGAAGCACTCGATTTAGTTGGTTTAAATGGTTATGGCGATCAGTATCCGACACAATTATCTGGTGGGATGCAACAACGGGTTGGTTTAGCGCGTGCATTAGCGAATGATGCTGAGATTTTATTAATGGACGAAGCTTTTTCTGCGCTTGATCCATTGAATCGTTCTGACATGCAAGATCAACTACTCGACTTGCAAGAAACGATGCACAAAACAATTATCTTTATTAGTCATGATTTAAATGAAGCGCTCAAAATCGGCGACCACATCATGATCATGAAGGATGGGGAAATCGTTCAAACCGGGACACCGGAAGATATCTTGACACGGCCTGCTGACGAGTATGTAGAGAAATTCATCGAAAACGTTGATCGTAGTAAAGTTTACACGGCCGGCAACGTTATGATTCGCCCAACGACTATTAATATTGAAAAAGATGGCCCTCGTTTGGCCTTAAAACGAATGCGTGAAAATGAAGTTTCTAATGCTTACGTTGTCAACAGTAAACGTGAGTTAGTTGGGATTATTGATGCGCGTGATGTACTTGAGTTAGTCCGCAAAGAAAGTCGTGATTTGCAATCAATCGTGAATACTGAAGTTCCAACAACCGATGAAGAGACACCAATTGCTGATATCTTAGATGATATTTCGCAAACGGGCATTCCGTTTGCTGTCTTAAATGATAAGCAACAATTACGTGGGATTATTATTCGCGGGGCCGTCTTAGGGGCACTTGCAGGAAACGAGGTGAACCATTTTGCTTAATTTAATGACGATTGCTAAATTACCAATTGCCAATTGGATGGATCACTTTGTCGATTGGCTGACACAATTTACTGGCTTTTTTAATGGTTTAACGAATTTTATTGGCGGAATTATCAACGCTTTCCAATGGGTGTTTGATTTAATCCCCATCTGGTTATTCATCGTGATTATCGCTGGCGTCACTTATTTAGCGAATCGCGACACCAAAAAATGGGGTTTAATTATCTTTGAAGTCCTCGGCCTACTCTTGATTTGGAACCTTGATTTCTGGCGGGATATGACGCAAACGTTAACGTTAGTGTTAACCTCGAGTCTGATTTCCCTCGTAATTGGGGTGCCACTTGGAATTTGGATGGCCAAAAGCGATATTGCCCAGGCAATATTTAAACCCATCTTAGATTTCATGCAGACAATGCCGGCATTTGTTTACTTAATTCCAGCCGTTGCCTTCTTTGGTATCGGGATGGTCCCGGGCGTTTTCGCATCAGTGATTTTTGCCATGCCACCAACGGTTCGTATGACAAACCTTGGGATTCGCCAAGTGCCAACCGAATTGATCGAAGCCTCTGATTCATATGGCTCAACTGAATGGCAAAAGTTAATTAAGGTTCAATTACCATTGGCGAAATCGACCTTAATGGCTGGGGTTAACCAAAGTATGATGTTGGCCTTATCAATGGTCGTGATTGCGTCAATGATTGGAGCAATGGGCTTAGGAACACGAGTTTACTTTGCTGTTGGCCGGAATGATGCTGGGGGCGGTTTTGCGGCCGGCTTGGCAATCGTAATCTTAGCGATTATTATTGATCGTTTAACCCAAGCTTTGAACCGGCAACGTAAACATTAAGGAGGGATTCAGTGATTAAGAAGAATAAATTAATAGCTTTTTTCACCTTAGTGGGGCTCGTCACACTTCTAACGGCCTGCAGTTCGCAAACTAAGCCGTACGCTACCGATGAGAAATTAGGCGGTCAAATTAATTACACGATTACCGGAATTGACGCGGGTGCTGGGATTATGGCATCCACACAAACTGCAATTAACAAGTATCATTTGAATGATCAGAACTGGCAGTTGCAAACCAGCTCAACTGCGGCAATGACCAGTACGTTAGACAAAGCGATTGCGGATAAACGCCCAATCGTCATTACTGGTTGGCAACCACATTGGATGTTTACTAAATATCCAATCAAGTTTTTAAAAGACCCCAAAAATGTTTTTGGTCAAGCTGAACACATTAATACGGTTGTTCGTAAGGGGCTAAAGAAGGATATGCCAGAAGCATATACCATCTTAGATCGATTCCATTGGACGCCAAAGGAAATGTCGACCGTAATGCTTAAAGTCAATGACGGTGTTGAACCTGATAAGGCGGCGCGCGATTGGATTCAAGACAATCCAGAAAAAGTTGCTGAGTGGACTAAGGGTGTTAAAAAGGTTCATGGCACGAAAATTAAGTTAACCTATGTGGCTTGGGATTCAGAAATCGCTTCAACTAACGTGGTGGCTGAAGTTTTACGTCAACAAGGTTATCAACCAACGATTCAAGCTATGGAAATTCAACCGATGTGGGCGTCAGTCGCAACTAAAGCAGCCGATGCACAAGTTTCCGCATGGTTACCGAAGACCTCTGGTTTATACTACAAGGATTACAAAGGTCAGATTGAAGACTTAGGTCCGAACTTAGAGGGTGCTAAGGTCGGTTTAGCTGTACCGAAGTATATGACGAATATTAATTCGATTGAAGATTTGAAAACAAAATAGAATCAAACAGCGTATGCGATCTGTTCAGATAGAACATGGTTAGATGATCAAATTTCGGCTGTTGAAAGAGTCGGTTAGGGCAAAAGTTACTTTTGTTCCAACCGACTCTTTTTTTATTTGTTAGACATTCTCTGTTAGAATAGGACTATTGAATGTTATCGGAGGCGGAATAGATGTCTGTTAAGGCGTTTTTAGATTTTATCGAATTACGCACTAAAGTTGGTAGCGTGATTCCCTTTATGGCTGGGTTCTTTTTTACGTTGTATTATTTCCACCAAATTGATCCGATCAATACCGTGTTGTACTTCTGTGCATTGGTGTTAATTGATGTCTTCACAACGGGATGGAATAATTACAACGACTTTCACCTCGCTAAAAATGAAACGCTCCAGCAATCAACCAGTGCATTAGGACGACAAAATATTGCCCCTAAGGTTGCTTTACGCTGGTTGATCGGCTTTATAAGTACGGCAACCGTTCTGGGGCTGATTCTGGTCTGGCGCACAAATTTAATTGTGTTAGCCATCAGTGTTCTGTTCATCTTAATCGGGATTTTATATACTTACGGCCCATTCCCAATTTCACGATTACCACTGGGTGAGTTGTTATCGAGTCTGGTATTAGGGTTCGGTAATTTCTTTTTGACGGTGTATGTCAACGTTCCGGCGGATCAGTTGGTCGATTTGCGCTTTGATGGGCCGTTAATGTTATTCCAACTGAATTGGCTGAATGTGATTTTGGTGTTTGTGGCGAGTTTACCAACTGTCTTCCTGATTGCTAATTTGATGTTAATGAACAATATTTGTGATTACACAGTCGATTTAGAGAATGGGCGGCACACATTAATCAGTTACATTGGTCAAAAGCGCGGCATTCAACTTTATCAACTTAGTGCGTATAGTTGTTACGTGGTGATTATTGTTGGGATTGGCCTGAAATTATATCCATGGCCAGCAGCGCTAGCTTTTGCGAGTGGCCCAACTTTGTTACGTAATGGGTTTGCATTACAGAAGAGTCAGGAAAAACGCGTTGTATTTGGTACAGCGGTTCAGAATCTAATTGTCTTTAACGGTTTTTGGCTAGTGGGAATGTTGATTGGCCTCTATCTTTAAATGAAAAGTCACTGCGGTGGCTTTTTTATTTCAAAAAAAGTATTGATTGTATATATAATTTTGATTATACCGTGATTATTAAAACGCTTACATGTGGAGATGAGAGTTATGACATATGCAATGATTGGGACTTGGCGAATGGCCTTTGAAGGGATTCAAAAAGCGATGGCTGATTTAAAAAATGGTGGGCAAAGTACGGATGCAATTGAAACCGCTATCAAAAAAGTGGAAGATTACCCCTTCTTTAAATCGGTCAGTTACGGTGGTTTGCCAAATGCGCAAGGCTTAGTGGAGATGGATGCGGCATTCATGGATGGCAACACTTTTGCAATTGGTGCTGTTGCAGGAATTAGTGATGTGAAGAACCCAATCTCAGTTGCGCGTCAATTAAGTGACGATCATTTTAATAGTTTCTTGGTTGGTGCGGGAGCGTCACAATATGCGATGTTTAACGGTTTTGAAAGCCGTAATATGTTGACCGAACGCGCACACAAAATCTGGATGCAACGAATTAAAGAAATTAACGAAAAAAATCTTAGCCCATATGATGGTCACGATACAGTTGGCATGGTTAGTTTGAATCAAGCTGCCGGTATGGCAGCGGGGACGTCAACTTCTGGATTATTTATGAAAAAACCAGGGCGGACTGGTGATTCTGCATTATCTGGCAGTGGCTTTTACGTGGATAGCGAAATCGGTGGCGCAACCGCTACTGGGTTAGGCGAAGATTTAATGAAGGGCTGTCTTTCATATGAGATTGTGCGCCTGATGGGGACCGGTTTATCACCACAAGCAGCGTGTGATCAAGCAGTCTATCCGTTTGTTGAGAAATTAAAAAAACGCTACGGCAAAGCTGGCGAGTTTTCGTTGGTTGCCTTAAATAATCAAGGTGAATGGGGCGTGGCGACGAACGTTGAGTTTACGTTTGCAGCTGGCAATCAAGATGCGGCACCACAAATTTTTATGGCTAATCCAGGGCCAAGTCAAACGACGGTGATCGAACCCATTTCAGCAGAATGGCTTGAAGCCTACGCGAAACGGATTAAAGCACCAGTTGAATAGAGGAAGTGGTTGGAATGGTTAAGTATCTATACGTTGAAATTGCAGAAGCCTTACGAGATGACATTCAAAAAGGGGTCTATGGGATCCATCAGAAATTACCATCGGAAACGGATTTAGCCAATCAATTTTCAACGACGCGGCTAACAATTCGCAAAGCAATCGATCTATTGGTTAAACAACATGTCGTGGTACGCGATCGAAATCGTGGCACCTATGTACTTGCAACACAAAGTAAAATTTTGAGTGGTTCATCTGGTTTAGTTGGTTTTACCGAAGTAGCCAAACAGTTTCAATTGGATGTCAGCACGCGGGTGTTAGATTTACGCCGGACAATCGTTTATCCGGACTATGTGGCCTACAAGTTAGATTTAGCACCACAGGAGCCAGTTTGGCAGATTGAACGCTTGCGAATGGCAGACGGTGAAGCGATGACCCACGAACAAATCTATCTGAAACAAAAAATTCTACCAGAATTAACGGCCCATGAGGCACAAGGGTCACTCTACCGCTTGATTGAGCAAAAAACAATCCCAATCGGGTATGCCAATCAAGAACTCGAAGCAGTCGTATTGGAAAAAGGCTTAAGTGACTTACTTGAGACCTCTCCAGGGCAACCCGCTTTTCTAGCCCACACGGTGCGTATTCAATGGACGGTTATCCAATTCTTTATGATAACTCGCATTATCGTGCTGATAAATACACGTTCCATAACATCTTGCAACGTGAACATTAAAAGGAGGGTTTTAAATGAAAGTAATTGTCTTGTTGGATCAAATCCAAGCTGGATTAGGTGGTAAGGAAAAAGGGGATACCCCTTTAGGTGGAAAAAAATTAGCGATGGGTGCTGCGGATACGCTCGATAAGGCATTAAAAAAAATGGACTCTGAAATTATCGGGACCTTTTATTGCGGAACTGATTATTATCAGGCAAACAAAGCCGAAGTGAATCGGAAAGTTGCGAAGATGAGTGAGAAAATGGGTGCAGACGTTGTGATTGCGGGACCGACCTATGATTATCGGGACTTTTCGACGATGGCGTGTGAATTAGCAGCTACTATTCAAAAAGAAACAACAATTCCGGTTGTTGGGCTGACCGCGATCGAAAAGAATGCCGATTTAATTCAACAGTATCAAGATCAAATAACGATTGTGAAGATGCCTAAAAAGGGTGGTACTGGTCTTTCGGATTCAATCGACCACGCATTGCAGTTATGCAAAATGAAGGTTGAAGGCGCTGATTTTACTGATTTTATTAACCAATATTGTTATTAAAAGGAGGCAAAACCGATGCAAAAGAAACTCGAACAGATTTTGATGCCGGTTACGATTAAACTGGGGAATAATGTTGTACTCCGATCATTGCGAGATGGTTTCTTAATCATTACGCCATTGATTATCGTGACATCGATTTTCTTACTGATTGGGAATCTTCCAATTCCTGGTTGGACTGAATTTTGGAGTGGGATTTTAGGGCCGCACTGGACAGAATGGTTTAGTGCTGTTTCTAATTCAGTGTTTAGTTTTACAGGGTTGCTTGTTTTGGGATATCCTATGCCTATGGTAAAAACCGAGGGTTACAAGCGATTCATACCAGTGCAATTGCTATTATTTCATTCTTAATTTTGACACCAACTGTTGTCACCGTTGGTAAAAAATCAATCGGTGCCATTCAAACAATGTATTTGGGACCTAACGGGATTTTCCTAGGGATTTTTATCGCATTAGTTAGTGTTGAAATTTACCGTTTTGCGATTAAACGCAACTGGCGAATTAAGATGCCAGATGGTGTGCCACCTGCAGTTAGTGAATCATTCGATGCCTTACTACCGAGTGGCTTAGTGGTATTAGTTTTCTTCTTAATTCGAATTGGTTTTAGCCTTTCGAGTTTCGAAACGGCCTACAATTTCATCTACACGTTACTGCAACAACCGTTAAAAGGTGCCGGCAACTCATTGCCATCTGTATTGCTTTATAACTTCATCGTAATGTTGCTCTGGTGTTTTGGGATTAATGGTCCAACTATCACCAACAGTGTGTGGTCACCAATTTTCTTCGTTCTGACGCAAGATAACTTAACAGCATTCCAGAATCATACGCAGTTACCACATATTTTCACCCAACAATTTATTGACATCTTCACCACATACGGTGGCGGTGGGAGTACCCTCTCACTCTTAATCGTCATGTTAACCGTCTGCAAGTCAAAACGTGTCAAAGAATTGGGTAAGTTGGCAATTGTCCCCGGTATTTTCGGGATTAACGAACCGATTATCTTCGGTTTGCCAGTCGTTTTAAACCCAATTATTGCAATTCCATTCATTATCGTACCGGTTTTAAATACATTGATTTCAGGGATTGTATTCCAACTCGGATGGGTACCGTATACAAATGGCGTTATGTTGCCATGGACAACACCACCGATTATTTCTGGGTGGCTTTCAACTGGGAGTTGGACAGGGTCAGTCCTCCAATTATTTGAATTAGTGCTTGGAATTTTAATTTACTATCCATTTATCATGATGATTGATCGGCAGTATTTGGCGGAAGAAGCCGAAGCGGCTGGCTTAGACGATGTTGATATTAATTTTGACGAAATTTAATAGAAAGAAGCCATTCTTGTGAAACCGATTAGAGCAGATTTTAAGGCATTATTTGAAGCACATGCTGATGAGTTCTTAGCGGACTTGCGGGAAGTGTTACGCGTGCCGAGTGTGTGTGGAGCGCAAACGTTTGAAGCGCCGTTTGGAATTGGTCCGAAACGCGCATTGGAAACAGTGTTGGCGATTGCTGATCGAATGGGCTTTAGGACGGGGCAAGTCGGCAATTGTGTTGGCTGGGCAGAATATGGACCAGACGAAACGCAAGCGCCAACTTATTTTGGGATTCTTGGTCATTTAGATGTCGTGGATGTTGAAGATGATTGGCATTATCCACCATTTGAACTGACTCAGGTAGATAATATGCTGTATGGGCGTGGTGTTTTGGATAATAAGGGACCACTTTTATCGACATTATTTGCCCTGTATCTGATTAAGACGCAAAAGATAACATTTAAACAACGCGTCCGAATTATTTTTGGCACTGATGAGGAATCTGGGAGTCAGGATATGCCAATTTATTTGGCGGAACATTCCGCACCATATGCCGGATTCACACCAGATTGTAAATTTCCAGCCGTCTACGGCGAACGGGGCTTGTTAGATGTCCAGTTAGCGTTACCGATTACGGACGGCTCTGAGCAACAAATTACGGCGATTGAAGGACGGTTCGCTAAAAGTTATCTGCCAGATCATGCACAGCTGATTTTGGCCGATGGCACGGTTAAAACTTATCACGGCAAAAAGGCACCTAGCAATGCCCCCGAAATGGCGGATAATGTGTTACCGAAATTAGTTGCCGATGCAAGTCAACTCACTGGTCAAACGGGTCAATTTTATCAATGGATAGCCGCTAAAATCGGGACGCAGTCAACTGGGGAAAACTTGGGGATTAATTATCAAGATGAAGCATCAGGAGCATTGCAACTTGCTTTTTATGGGGTATCGATTGAAGCCCAACAGTTAAGTGTGCATCTGACATGTCGTTACCCAATCCCAGTGACGGAAGATCAGTTGTTAACTGGGATTAAAGCTGCCATGTTGCCGGGGATGACGTTGACGGTTAAACGGCGTTATCCATCGCAAGTTACTGATCC
Organism: Latilactobacillus sp. VITA-14; assembly: GCF_046580785.1. Classification (NCBI taxonomy): domain Bacteria; kingdom Bacillati; phylum Bacillota; class Bacilli; order Lactobacillales; family Lactobacillaceae; genus Latilactobacillus; species Latilactobacillus sp. VITA-14. The sequence continues at coordinate 101,899 of NZ_JBJKTM010000004.1, read as the reverse complement.
AACATTGCCATTTATTCAACAACCCTCTGCGATTTATGCGGCAGATACTGGTTTGGATGGCACACCGGTCACAACAACGGGCGTGACTTATGCGCGCGCGTTACCGAACATCATCGCGTTTGGCCCATCATTTCCAGGTCAAAAAGGGATTGCCCATAAAGGGGATGAATGGCTTCAATTCAGTGACTGGCAAATGATGATGCAGATTTATTATGATAGCTTGCTCGCAGTCGGTACTGGAACATAAAAAAGCGTGTGCCATAAGTCGGGATACCCTGAGGATTAGCCGGAAGGGGATGACTTATAAGAACACGTTTAGACGATTAAAGTTCTAATATCAAAAAAGGGGCTGAGACAAAATTTACTTTTGTCTCAGCCCCTTTTACTGTTTAGCGACTTGCTAATGCGCCCATTGGATCCCATGGTGCGAGAACGGTTGGGTGATCGTATTCTTCTGTTTCAATGCGTTTCATTTCATCCGTTAAGAAGCGTTTGTTGATCACGATTTGATAAACAAATTCGTCAAACCAACTATCACTCATGACGAAGTAACCTTTCGTCCCAACTTTGTCACCCCATGAGTTTTCAACCTTCCATTTGGTTGGTTGACCATCGACGAGGTCGACACCGGTGATGACCATCGCATGGGTCATGAGACTTTCACCGTAATCAAGGCGTTCGCCTTTAGAAATTGAAAGATCCATGCCGAGCATGGCATCTTTTTGATAAATTTCAGTGTCCATGATGCCGAGTTTGCGATCAGATGATTGGCCTACATCGCTACCGAACCAAACGGATTCACCTGCTTGTAGTTGTTTAATCGCGAGTTGTTTGAAAGTGTCGATGTCGAGGTTTAAATGCCGCACTTCACGGCCACCGACCACATTGCCCAACATTTCAACGCTGTATAAGTGGTTGTATGGTTTGTCGGCAGTTGGTGAGTTAATCAATGAAACGTAATTTTCGAGGTCCCAGCCAACGTATTTTTGATAGAACGTTTGCGGTGTGAGGCCTTTTTCGATGTGATAGTTGTGATCATCATCGCGGTATTCAAAGTCGAATTCAACGGGTGGTTCGCCCAATGCATAAACGAGCATCCGGTAAACTTCGGTTAACATCGCGTCTTTTTTAGCTTGGATGTCGGCTTCGCTAACACCGTCGGCTACTAATTGGCGTAATGTAACGGCATCTTTACGGAGTTTAAGGTTCAAAACGCCGTTGAGTTCGCTTGATTTTTCACTATTATATGTTTCGGGCATGACTGACTTAGGTACAATCCCGTATTTTTCGATGAGTGCGCAGAGCATGTCCCATTGGCCGCCATCTTGTTGGGGCGTTGTCATTAAGAAGTCGACTTTGCGGTCGCCAATTGGTTGGCTGGCAGTCTTCAAGACGTTTTCGTAGAAGTAGTTTGATTTTTCGAATTTGTCCCAGAAGTTGGTGTAGTTTTGGGACAATTCGAAATCCTTAATTTTGAATTGGTCTTGGAGGCTGTGGCGCATTGTATTTAACGCGGCGAACATCCAGCAACGACCAGATTGCTTTTGATTGGAAACGGCACCGGTATCTAAGTCGATTGAAAAAACGGGGGCCATTTTGGCTTTTGAATCGGTATTAGCACTCGTGGCTAAAAAGCCGTTGTTCATAATGGCATTTTTAATTGTGTTGGATTGTGGTGTTGCCTTGAAATCGGCTTTGAATTGTTGAATATCTTTTGCTGTAATGGGTTGAACCATGTGGAAAACCTCCTCTAAAATTTGGTGGGTTAAATTAAATTACCCGGTTTGAATGGCATTATTTTTTTGAAACGTGCTTTCATCAACAACTTCTTCCGCCTTACAGCACTTGCCAAATCGGCGACTGCATTGCCAATTCGTCAAGTGCTGTAAGTGCTCAGAAGTAACCCATTGATGGCGCACTCTGATTTGAAACGTGCTCCGTAAGCCATATCCTTCCGGTTAACCCTGAACGTCAAACGATTGCTGGCGCAATCCTTCGCCGTTCTGTGTTAATCCTCAGGATAAACTGGGCTTACTACGCACTCTATTGCAGTGCGTCCCATGGGTCTAGCTTAATTGGGGTTTTTGTGAGTGCGGCTTGTTCTTCTTTTGTAAGGTACGCTTTTTTGACAATTACCTCGTAAACGTAGTCGTCAAACCAAGCGTCGCTCATACTGAAGTAACCTTTTGTACCGACTTTGGCACTCCATGTGTTTTCGACTTTCCATTTCGTTGGTTGGTCGTTTACGAGGTCGACACCGGTGAGGGTCATCGCGTGGGAAACAACGCCTTGTCGGTAGTCAAGTCGTTGATCTTTTGGCATCGTCAAATCCAAACCAAAGAGTCCAGAATAGTCGTAAAGGTTGCGATCAAGCCAGCCTTTTTGTCGGTCCATATCCGCGAGCACGTCATTGCCAAACCAAATTGTTTCACCGTTTTGTAAGGATTGGATAGCCAGTGCTTTTAAACGTTCAGGGGGTAAGTTTAAGAGGCGCATTGGGTGACCTTCGACTACCGTGTTTTGCGATTCTAAACTGTAGAGTTGGTTGTATTGTTTACTTGTTTGGGGGCTGCTGACAACGGTGATGTAGTCGTCAAAGTTGCGATTGAGATATTTTTGATAGAAACTTTGCGGGGTTAAACCGCGGTCTTCATGGTAATTTTGGTCGTCATCGCGATAGGTGAAGTCAAACGTTTCGACTAGTTCGCCGAATGCGTAAACACATAGCCGATAGATTTCACTTAAGAAACCAGTCCGCGTTTCACTGACGGTTGCTTCGCTAGCGTTGTCAGCAACAAGTTGCCGTAATTGAATCGCATCTTTGCGCAGTTTCAAATTAAGAGTGCTGTTGAATTCAGTGGTTAAGTCACTGTTATAAGTTTCGGGCATGACTGACTTGGGCACAGCACCGTATTTTTGAATCAGTGCCACTGCGTTGTCCCATTGGCCACCGTCAAAATCGGGACCAGCGAGGGTGAAGGCGACTTCGCGATCCGTAATCGGCTTGTCGGCAGTTGCTAAAATCTTTTCATAAAAGAGGTTCGCCTTTTCGATGCGATCCCAGAAAGATAGATAATTTTGGGAGAGTTCGAAATTCTTAACGTGATATTTCTGTTCGAAATCGTGGCGTAATGTATTTAGAGTGGCAAATAACCAGCACCGCCCACTCTTTTTTTGAAAGCTGACATCACCAGTGGGGAGGTCGATTGAGTAGGTTGGATCAAGGGTGACGGCAGCATCGGGGCGTTGACTAACGGCGTTAATGCCATTCGTCATCACAGCATTTTTGAGCGTCGTTGCTTGCGGCACGCCAGCTAAAGCGGTCCGCATCTTGATTAAATTATCATGTGTAATTTCTTGGGTCATCTAATCACTCCTTAATTTTTGAATTAGTTTAATTCTAGTTGATTAGATGGGAGATGTAAACCGAATAACGGGGATAAAGCTAAAAGAATGGTGATTGATAAATGTGAAAGAAAACGATTTATATGAGAGCACGGGACACAAAAAAACGAACCGCTGAGGGTTCGTTTGGGAACGTGCTTTTTAAAGCTGACGCTTGCGCTTAGCTACGTATTGCAAACGACCGATTTTGTCGGTCATTTAAAACACTGTGCTAGTGCACAGTGTCAAATCTGCTTTAAACGCACGCTTTATTTTGCTGTTAAAATCTTCACGCCATCAGGTGCGCCAACCACGACTTGGTCGACGATGTCTAGGAATAGACCATGTTCAACAACGCCGACTTGTTCACTGAGCCATGATGCCAGTAGGTGGGGATGTTGGACTTGGTTGAGGTGTAAATCGATGACGTAGTTTTTAGAATCAGTTAAGACGTGTTGGCCGTCTGCAGTCATCCGGAATTCTGGATTTAAGCCTTCTTTAGCCATTTTGTTGAACACTTGTTGGCTACCAAATGGAATCACTTCAACTGGTAGTGGGAAGCGACCGATTGTATCGACCACTTTTTCTTGATCGACAATCCAAATGTTGCGGGTTGAAGTAGTTGCGACTAATTTTTCGAATAAGTGCGCAGCACCGCCGCCTTTAATCCCTTGGAAGTTGGCATCGACTTCATCGGCACCATCGATGGTTAAATCAATGTGGTCGACATCGTTGAGTGCTTTGACCGGAATCCCAAGTGATTTGGCTTGTTCTTCAGTACGAATTGAGGTGCAGACACATGTTAAGTTGAGGTGTTCTGCTTGTACCCGTTTTGCGAGGGCTTCCACCATGTAAACTACTGTTGAACCTGTTCCGAGTCCTAAAATCATGTTATCTTCGACAAAATCCACTGAGCGTTCAGCTGCCATCTTTTTCATTGCATTCTTATCCATCAAGACACCCCTTTTGTATTAATAAATCTATTATACGAAAAAAACGCTTTAATTGGGCGCTTTTTGTTAAATTTTTAATTAAATTAGTCTTAGGCATTATTCACAGCCTCCGCGGTTTCATGGTATGATACAGTGGTACAAAAAAAACCCAAATGGGCGATAATATTAGGAGTTTTAGGAATGAAAAAACGCGGCTTTGAAATTGTGACCAAATACCAAGAGGCGGGATTGAGTTTACCGGTGCGTTCAACAGCGCATTCGGCGGGCTACGACTTTGCTTGTGCGGAGGACTTCGTGTTGCCATCAATCTGGCATTACAACTTTGTGCGTTTGTTCCGAATGATTCGAAATGGCAAACCGTTAGTGGATGACGATTTTGAACGCGCATCAAAAACGTTGAAACCCTTTCTAGTACCGACCGGGATTAAGGCTTACATGCAAGACGACGAATATTTAATGATCGCCAATCGTTCAAGCAACCCACTCAAAAAAGGGTTAATTTTACCCAACGGCGTCGGCATTATCGATGCGGATTACTACGGCAATGATGCCAACGAAGGTGAAATTTTTATCCAAATGGTTAACTTCAGTCCGCGGGATGTTATCTTGAAAAAAGGTGAACGAATTGGACAAGGCATCTTCATGCCATATTTAGTCGCAGATGATGAAGTGACGGTAACCACCAAACGAACGGGTGGGTTTGGCTCATCTGGTCGCTAAACGGTAATCGCTAGGTCGCCGAAAATTCACAAACTTATGTTAAAATAAAACTAATCTCGATAATGAAGGAGAATCTTTGTGGCTAAAATTAAGACTCAGTTTGTTTGCCAAAATTGTGGCTATAGTTCCCCGAGATTCTTAGGTCGGTGCCCGAATTGTGGCGCTTGGAACCAAATGGTCGAAGAACGTGAACAACCTGCAGCTAGCGCGAAATCAAGTTTTACGATTTCAGGGCGGGCAACTGAACCAGAACAAATCAGCACCGTTAATATTCAAAAGGAACCGCGTATTAAAACTGAATTAAACGAACTCAACCGCGTGCTTGGCGGTGGAGTGGTACCGGGCTCATTGATTCTAATTGGTGGGGATCCTGGGATTGGGAAATCAACGTTACTCCTACAAGTTTCCGGACAACTTGAAAAGGTTGGTAAGATTCTTTATGTTTCTGGTGAAGAAAGTGCATCCCAGATTAAGATGCGGGCTAACCGGCTTGATGTGAATGGCGATCAACTTTACTTATATCCTGAAACGGATATGGGCAATATTCGGCATCAGATTGAAACAATGAAACCCGACTTTGTGGTGATTGATTCAATTCAAACGATGAGCGAACCAGAAGTGACTTCCGCAGTCGGTAGTGTTTCACAAGTGCGTCAAGTCACCGCTGAATTGATGCGCATTGCGAAGACGAACCAGATTACGATTTTTGTGGTTGGGCATGTCACTAAAGAGGGCGCTATTGCCGGTCCTAAGATTTTGGAGCACATGGTAGATACTGTGTTGTACTTTGAAGGGGATACGCATCATACTTACCGCATTCTTCGCTCGGTTAAGAACCGGTTTGGTTCAACCAATGAGATTGGGATTTTCGAAATGCGTGAAGCCGGCTTAAAAGAAGTTGCGAACCCATCCGAGATTTTCCTAGAAGAACGTTTGGCAGGGGCGACAGGTTCAGCCGTGGTTGTTTCGATGGAAGGCACGCGACCCATCTTGGTCGAGTTACAGACCCTAATTACCCCAACACTATTCGGGAATGCAAAGCGCACGTCTTCAGGGTTAGATCATAATCGAGTCTCCTTGATTATGGCGGTGCTTGAAAAGCGTGCTAGTCTCATGTTATCGAACCAAGATGCGTATTTAAAAGCAACTGGCGGTGTTAAATTAGATGAACCTGCGATTGATTTGGCGATGGCTGTTTCGATTGCATCAAGCTATCGGGATAAAGAAATTCCACCAACTGATTGTTTCGTCGGTGAAATCGGTCTGACTGGTGAAATTCGCCGGGTCAACCGGATTGAACAACGCGTCAGTGAAGCTGCTAAATTAGGCTTTAAACGTATTTATGTACCAAAGAATAACTTACAAGGGTGGGACGCACCGACGGATATTCAAGTGATTGGTGTGACCACGATTGCAGAAACTTTAAAGAAAGTATTCAACTAGGCATAAGTTGGAGCGAGAGGAGGTTGAACGATGCAACAAAAACGATTTACTAAAAAAAGAATATTAGGAATTGTGTTCATTATCTTAGGAGGTGCGCTTGGAATTACGGCGTTCCCAGTATTTTGGCCATTAGTTCATTTGGAAGACATGATGTATCTCAATAACGGTATTACTAACGCCATTTTAGGTGCCATTATTTTCTATCTATTATTCTTGGCGCTGGCAACACCAATGTTGAGAGCTATGCACCGGCTTGAAAAAGCCTTAACGAAACAATCACCTAGTTTTATTTTATTTGGGAGTGTTTTTTCACTAATTGGATTGTTATTAGCAAATGTTGTTTCGATTCCGCTATACCGGATGCCCATTTTTGCATTAAATACAGTTGTACCCATTTTATTAATGATTGCTTTAGGGTATCTCGGCTTTCGAATTGGGACAACGCGAATGGAAGAATGGCGCCGTTTGATCCAACCTAAGAAACGCAATGCTGATGTATTAGAACGTAAAGTCGGCGATAATTTCCGTAAGTATAAGATTCTAGATACAAGTGTGATTATTGACGGCCGAATAAAAGAAATTGCTAAGACGGGCTTTATCGAAGGCACATTGATGGTGCCAAACTTTGTCTTACATGAACTACAATTAATTTCAGATTCCGCTGATAATTTGAAGCGGGCACGTGGGCGCCGTGGACTGGATATCTTAAACGATATTCAAAAAGACGATAGCTTATCTGTTGAAATGTACGACGGTGATTTCGAGGATTTAACGGAAGTCGATAGTAAACTCGTTAAATTGGCAAAATTACTTGATGGGATTGTCGTGACGAATGATTATAACTTGAACAAGGTCTGTGAATTTCAAAACGTACCGGTCTTCAATATCAATCAACTCGCCAATACGTTGAAGCCTGCAGTTTTACCTGGAGAAGCGATGACCGTGACGGTGGTGAAAGCCGGAACAGAACGGCAACAAGGGGTTGCCTATCTTGATGATGGCACGATGATCGTTGTTGAAGATGGCCAACATTACTTAAATAAACCGCTAGAAGTGATTGTGACAAGTGCGCTTCAAACCGCTGCGGGGCGGATGATTTTTGCTAGACCAGCGCATCAACAAAAAGGCTTGAAAGAAAAATAGCCACGCAGAACACTTTACACGGTCGTCAATAATCTGTATCATGGAGACCAACTAAACCGTTAAAATTGATGAAGAGAATAAGTAGATGATGCCAATTGTTAAGAGAGCTTTCGAATTGCTGGAAGAAAGCCGATTGCCCCATCGAAATGCACCTCTGAAATGCCAAGTGACTTTGTGACTTAGCCGGGACACCGTTACCTGTTCAAGGCATTTTTGCAAAGAAAAGTGGAACCACGCTCAATCGGCGTCTTTTGTTAACCAACAAAGGACGCTTTTTATTTGGAAGAGTGCGTTTGAAACGGTTTGACTTCGAGCATTTGCCTAATACCGTGAGGGAGCGCCACCGGCGATCGTTTGCGGTATGGAGCAAAGCACAGAAGTCAGTTTCAAAAAGTACGTTTAGAAGAAGAGTGCGACAGCAGGTGGTTATATTTTGAGCATTAACTGGATTTGACGAATTGGCGATGCAATCGCCGATTGGGCAAATTTGGTTAAGCGCAGAAATAAGCCTGCAAGAGCACGTTTAAGAAAGGAAGATTCGATGTTAACCGTTTATAATACCCTCACGCGTCAAAAAGAAGTCTTCAAACCGATTCAAGCAGGCCGCGTTAAAATGTATGTCTGTGGACCAACTGTGTATAACTATATTCATATTGGTAATGCGCGCAGTGCGATTGCCTTTGATACGATTCGCCGCTATCTCGAATACCGTGGCTATCAAGTCGATTATGTCTCAAATTTTACCGATGTTGACGACAAGATGATTGAGGCTGCGAGTGCGGAACAAATCACGGTTCCGGAATTAGCTGAACGCTATATCACCGCTTTTAAAGAAGACACCCAAGCACTTAATATTGAAACAGCGACACTCAATCCGCGGGCGACAGAAAACATTCCAGAAATTATCGCGTTCATTCAAGACTTAATTGCTAAAGATTATGCCTATGCCGTTGATGGCGATGTTTACTATCGTGCTCGTAAATTTAAGGACTATGGCCATCTAGCTGGTCAAGATATCGATCAGCTCGAACAAGGGGCCAGCGAACATACAGCAACCGAAGAAACCCTACGTAAGGAAGATCCAATCGACTTTGCCCTTTGGAAGTCAGAAAAAGGGACCGATATTGCTTGGGATTCACCTTGGGGTAAGGGGCGACCAGGCTGGCATATCGAATGTTCAGTCATGTCGACCAAATATTTAGGCAACACGATTGATATTCATGGCGGTGGCCAAGATTTAGAGTTCCCACATCATGAAAATGAAATTGCTCAAAGTGAAGCGAAGACTGGTAAACATTTCGTCAACTATTGGTTGCACAATGGCTTTGTGACAGTCGGGGATGATGATCAAAAAATGAGTAAGTCCCTTGGCAACTTCGTGACGGTGCATGATTTGATTCAAGAAGTTAATCCACAAGCATTACGTTTCTTGATGAGTAGCACGCAATATCGCCGACCAATTCGCTACAGTGAATCATTATTAGCTGAAGCGCAAACGAACCTGGATCGTTTAAAAACGACCCTCGATAACTTAGCGTTCCGCCAAGCGACTGCTGAAGCGGGCGCAGACGCAGACATTGCCGCACAAGCAGCAAGCTTGGAAGACGCCTTTGTGACAGCGATGGATGATGATTTTAACGTGCAAAACGGGTTAACAGAATTGTATGAACTCGCTAAGCTTAGTAATCAATACCTGGAACGGGCTACCGTCCAAGCTGGTACGTTAGTGGATTTAACTGCCCGTCTAACGCGCTTGTTAGCCATTTTTGGTGTTGAGTTTAAGGCGGCCCAACTGTTGGACGCAGAGGTCGAAAGCTTGATTGAAGAACGCAAAGCTGCACGGGCAGCAAAGGATTTTGCCCGCAGTGATGCGATTCGCGATCAATTGAAAGAACAAGGGATTATTTTGGAAGATACACCACAAGGAATGAGATGGAGACGCGCATGAAAAATGCTTTACAACTAAACGGGATTGCGTTGGCATATATGGGCGATTCAGCCTACGAAGTGTATGTCCGCGCCCATTTGCTAGAACTCGGTTTAACCAAACCAACGCGCTTGCAACAAGTGGCGACACATTATGTGTCGGCTAAAGCGCAAGCTGCTTTGATTGGTTTGATGATCGATGATAATTATTTAACAGAAGAAGAAATGAATATTTTTAAACGCGGTAGAAATGCCAAAAGTTATACGAAAGCCAAGAATACGAGTGTTTCGACTTATCGGACCTCAACGGGCTTTGAAGCAGTTTTTGGCTATCTATACTTAACTGAACAACAAGAGCGCGTCGCTGAATTAGCCCACTGGTGTATTCAACAAGTCGACGCTGGGAGGACCCATGAGAAAAAATAATAACCAACCATTCAAACAAAAGAACAACGAATTCAATAGTCGTCGGACGGCCAATAATTCGGCAAAGCCAACGCGCCGTCCAGCTAACAAGAAACCAGCAGCACCCGTCGAAGAAGCAGTTGTTGAAGAACAAACTGATTTCGTCATCGGAAAACACGCTTCTTTAGAAACATTGAAGACCAGTGATGCGAAGAAAATCAATAAAATTTTCTTACAAGATGGCTTGAAGGCTGACTTTGTCCACGATGTTGTGAAATTAGCGAAAGAAAAACGTCTAATCATTCAAAATGTGCCTAAAAATAAGTTGGACTTATTGAGTGACCGTCAAAATCACCAAGGGATTATCTTAGCAATCGCACCGTTTGAATATGCGAGTGTTGATGATATTTTCGCTAAGGCCAAAGCCCGAGAAGAAGAACCGTTTATCTTAATCTTGGATAACTTGGAAGATCCCCACAACTTGGGTTCAATCATGCGGACAGCTGATGCGGTTGGTGTGCATGGGATTATTATTCCTAAGCATCGTGCGGTGGGGTTAACATCAACAGTTGCTAAGACATCGACTGGTGCGATCGAACATATCCTAGTGGCGCGTGTCACGAACTTAACACAAGAAATTAAGAAATTGAAGGACCGTGGTCTTTGGATTTTTGGCACCGATATGGTTGGTACCGACTATCGTAAGTGGGATGCTAAAGGACCAATCGGCTTAATCATTGGTAATGAAGGCAAGGGGCTTTCACCAATTGTTAAAAAAGAAGTTGATCAAACGTTGACGATTCCAATGGTCGGTCATGTGCAAAGTTTAAATGCGAGTGTTGCTGCGGGGGTTTTAATGTATCAGGCTTATAATAGCCGTCAACCTTTGGTATAGCAGATGAAAAAACAGATCTTAATTGCAGATGGTTATAATATCATTGGGAACTGGCCCGAGCTGAATAAGTTGAAACAAAATGATCATCTCGCGGATGCGCGTGATCGTTTATTGCAGATATTATCAGAATATCGCAAGTTTCGTGAGATTGAAGTCATCTTAGTATTTGATGCAATGTATGTGCCAGGGATTAAACAAAGTTATGCGCAGTATGATTTGGAAGTTGTCTTCACCGATGAGGATGAAACAGCGGACAGTTATATCGAAGGCTTAGCGGGTAAATTAATGTCGCCGATTACGCAAGTGACGGTTGTTTCGAGTGATCAAGCTGAGCAGTGGACGATTTTTTCACGGGGCGCATTGCGGGTGTCTTCGCACGATTTTTATCGTGAGATTCGCCGAACGCGCCGTGAAATTGACCATGATGCCAAGCATTATCATGATCGGACCTTGCAACGGAATATGCCGTGGAATCCGGCGCAACTAGATCAACTTGCACAGATGCGAGATGCACTAAGTGCTGAAAAAGATGATTAAACAAACGTTCTCTTAATAAATGTACGATAACTTGTTAAGATAAAGGCGTGGGGTTGCGTGAGAGGTGGTTCGTTGATGGAATCAGCAAAACGTGATGCAAACTTAATTCAAGCGGTGGTTGAAAACGATTCTGAGGCGTTGGATGTTTTATTTAAAGCCTATTTACCAATGGTTTATCGCACCTTTACTCCATATTATATTCGCTTATTTGATGAGGACGATTGGTTACAAGAAGCGCGAATCGTCTGTTATGAGACTTGCCAGTGTTATGATCAAAATTGCGGCAAAAGTTTTGGTGGTTTTTATAAATTACGCTTTCACCACCACGTATTAAACTTGATTCGCAAAGAACTTGCTCAGAAACGACGGGTCGATCAGCAAGCCCTGTTATTTGATTGTTGTCCGGAATGCAATGCGCTCGCTGAAGATACCGTTGCATACTATCAGTCAACGGTTGAAATGCGGGCGTACTTAGAGACACTATCTGCTTTAGAGTTAGTGGCCTTTCGGGTTTTGACGGGGCAACTAGCAGTTGAACAAGCGTGTCGTCAGCTAGATTGCACGTTTGAACAGATGAAACGGGCACAATCGCGTTGCCAGACAAAATTAAAACGATTCTATACTAAACAATAAAATAGCTAAAAGCTGCTAACCGACGATTTTTAGGCATTGGTTAGCAGTTTTTTTGTGTTTAGTAGGGAGCATAAAAAATACCTTTCATGCGATAAAATAACAGGTGACAGGTTAATGATGGGGATAGGTCAACAAAATGAGCGGCTTATATATTTTTAAATAACATTAATTGACATTAAGAAAGAAAGCGCTTATACTAAAAATATAGAAGAAATGAAAACGCTTTTTATAAGCCTTTTGTCGTTTTCTAATCAATTAAAATTTAAGGGGGTAATTCATTATGGCAGAAAAAACAATCATGTTATGTTGTGCAGCAGGGATGTCAACAAGTTTATTAGTTTCAAAGATGCAAAAGGCCGCTGAAGCACAAGGCTTAGACGCAGAAATTTTTGCAACTGGCGCTTCAGATGCAGACAACCAACTCGAATCTAAAAAAATTGACTGCGTACTATTAGGCCCTCAAGTTCGTTTCATGGAAGGTCAATTTAAAGAGAAATTGGCACCAAAAGGAATCGGTGTTGAAGTAATTGATATGAAGGCTTACGGCATGATGGACGGCGAAACTGTCTTGAAACAAGCGTTAGCATTAATCGGTTAAAAAAAGATTAAGAAAAGCGGTAGCGACCTATTTTTAGGCGGCTACCGCTTTTTTTGTTTATGAATCAGGTATAATTAAGGCAATCAAGTATAAAGGAGTTTATTCAATGAGTTTAATTGGTACATTAATTTGGTGGCTATTCGGGGGATTAGTAGAGGCTATCGGTTGGTTTATTCTGGGGATTGCCTGGAGTATTACGATTATTGGAATTCCAGTCGGGCTACAATGTTTTAAGATTGGCGCATTGACCTTGATGCCGTTTAACGCAACCGTTGTTTCAACGGGGGGTGCAGGTTCGTTTTTATTAAACATTGTTTGGTTTTTCTTAGGTGGTCTTGTGATGTGGGCGAGCCATGTCTTTTGGGGGCTATTATTATCAATTACGATTATTGGGATTCCATTTGGCCGGCAACACTTTAAGCTAGCGGCGTTATCGTTAAGTCCGTTCGGCAAACAAATTAATTAAAATGCAAAAGGGCAGCGATATTGATCGCTACCCTTTTTTATGTGGTGCAGGCATATTTCTGTGCTTAGCTACACAAGTCAAACGATTGCTTGTAGCAAGCATTCGCCATGTTAGGCTGATGCTCGCAGCATAACCGGCTTTTGACGCACTCTATTGTGTTAGTTCTTCTAGTGCCATCGCTTGTTCTTCCCAGTCTGATTCTGTTTGAGCGAGTTCAGCTTGGACTTTTTCTAGGTCTTGTTGTAGTTCTTGAAGCATGAGGGGTTTAGTAATTACGTCTGCTTGGGTCATTTGTTCTTGGATTGCGTTGGCCTTAGTCTCTAGTGCGGCCATTTTTTCTTCTAAAGCAGTAACTTCGCGTTCTAGTTTCCGTTGTGCACGTTGGTTTTCCTTACTTGCTTTGTAGGCATCTTGTACATTGGCACTTGGTTGGATAATTGCACTGTTTTGGCTAGCTGCTTCTGCGTAAGCTGTTTCTTCAGCTTTCTTGGCGAGGTAGTAATCGTAATCACCGAGGTATCGTTTGCTACCAGTATCTGATAGTTCGATAATGCCAGTGGCGACTTGATTGATGAAATACCGGTCATGGGAAATGAAGAGGACGGTGCCATCGAATTCACGGAGGGCTTTTTCCAAGACTTCCTTGCTATCAATGTCCAAATGGTTCGTTGGTTCATCCATGATTAAGAAATTGTCATGGTTCATCGCGAGTTTCGTCAAGAGTAAGCGGGCTTTTTCACCACCACTGAGTTGTGACACAACCTTTAAAACATCGTCACCGGTGAATAAGAAACTACCAAGTAGTGTGCGAATTTCCTTTTCAGGTGTTGTATGGTGTTCATCCCATAATTCGTTGAGGACGGTTTTGTTAGTGTGTAAATTGCGTTGCTCTTGATCGTAGTAGCCGATTGAAACGTTACTACCGACTTTTTCATGGCCTTTGATGAACGGAATTTGGTGCAAGATACTTTTGAGAAGGGTCGATTTACCAATTCCGTTAGGTCCGATGATGGCTAAGCGTTCGTGGCGGTTCACTTCAAAATTGATTGGTTGTACCATGATTTTATCGGGGGAATAGCCGACAGCGGCATCGCTTACTTGCAATACTTCGTTACCGCTTGGATGTTCGCTTTCGAAATGAAAATGAATTTTACCGGCTTCGTTTTGCGGCCGGTCTAATTTATCCATCTTTTCGAGTTGACGGCGGCGACTTTGGGCTTGTTTCGTGGTACTTGCGCGCACTAAGTTTTTATCAACAAAGGTCTGAAGTTTATCGATTTCAGCTTGTTGTTTTTCATAAGCCTTCCATTCGAGTGAGAGGTTAGCTTCTTTTAAACTTAAGAAATGGCTGTAATTGCCGGTATAATGGGTCAATGTGTGGCGACTCATGTCGTAGACTTCTTTAGTGATTTTATCTAAGAAGTACCGGTCATGCGAGACGGTGAGCAAGGCACCGGGATAAGTTTGTAAATAATTTTCCAACCATGTTAGTGTTTCGATATCTAAATGGTTCGTTGGTTCGTCCAAAATAAGGACGTCTTTTTTCTCAAGCAATAACTTAGCAAGTGCGAGTCGCGAGCGTTCGCCTCCCGATAGTGTACTGATTGGCTTTTCAAAGGTGTCTTCTGGAAATTGGAAACCATGTAAGACGCCACGGATTTCGGCTTCATAGCCGTAACCATTAGCTTCAGAGAAATCGTGTTGGACTTGGTCATATCGTTTTAGTAAGGCTGCATATTCTTCGCTAGCATGGTCAATGGTTGTGTCCGCAATTGCGGTCTCGAGTTCATGCATTTGGGCTTCCATTTGGCGGAGATCATCGAAAATGGTTAACATCTCCGCATAGATTGTCCGGGTTGAGTCTAAGCCACTATCTTGCGCTAAGTAACCGACTTGAGCATTTTTGCTAAGAATGATTTGGCCTTCATCAGGCGTTGTGATGCCGGCAATCATTTTTAATAAGGTTGATTTACCAGCCCCGTTTGGACCAACGAGGGCAACACGGGCGCGGTCTTGTACTTCGAGTTGTGCGTTTTTGAAAAGGTAATCGCCGCCAAAACTGCGTGCGACTTGTTGAACTTGTAATAATATCACGGCTAAAAATCCTTTCGTGCGGTGTTTTTTAAAGTTAATTGCGTTCATTTTTATAATACTACTGTCAACTATCATAACAGATTTAAACGATGGACAGTCAAAATTGTAAATATATTGCTTTTCACAAGAAAATTCAGTATGATTTCAGTATGGTACTACACTATTTTCACAAGCAAATCAAAAAGGAGGTTTCAAATGGTTGAGAATAATATCCCAAGAGCAACTGCAAAACGATTGCCTTTATATTACCGCTATTTAAACTTTTTGAACAATTCAGGGAAAACTAAAATTTCCTCTACTGGATTATCTGAAGCAGTTAAAGTAGATAGTGCGACAATTCGTCGTGATTTTTCATATTTCGGTGCACTGGGCAAACGTGGTTATGGCTATGATGTCGCTTCGTTGCTAGATTTTTTCAAGAAGACCTTGAACCAAGATCGATTGACAAACGTTGCATTGATTGGGGTGGGGAATTTAGGCCACGCCTTATTGAACTACAACTTTAAGCAAACCAATAATATTCGGATTAGCGCAGCATTTGATGTTAAACCCGAAATGATTGGAACAATTCAAACCGGTGTTCCTGTCTATTCAATGGACGAGATGGCCGAACAATTGAAGAACCAACAGATCGAGATTGTCATTTTAACAGTGCCAATTGATGAAGCTCAAGAAGTCACCGATGAATTAGTGGCTGCTGGGATTAAAGGGATTATGAACTTTACGCCAATTCGAATTTCTGTGCCATCAAACGTACGGATTCAAAATGTTGATTTGGCTAAAGAACTACAAACTTTGATTTACTTCCTCGATAATTATACTGATGAACAAAATCAAGAATAAAAATAGCGTTTAAACAAGTTGCTCGTAGTAGCCGCCTGTTTGAACGCTTTTTTTAACGATTGAGATACAGTAAAGTGACGATCAGGTTCATCCCAGCATGGCTGATGATTGTGGTGAAAATCGAACCTGTCTTGCGGTACAGCCAACATAGGAAAAGACCGATGGCCGTGTAGATTAACAAATGCCCGTCCTGATGTAAAAAAGCAAACAGTAAACTTGAAATGATGGCGGCTAAAATGCGGTTTAAGCGACTGGCTAATCCACCAAAGATTGCTTTGCGAAACGTGATTTCTTCCATAATCGGTGCGGCGATGGTCGTTGCTAAAATAAGAAACGGTTGTTGTTGCATCATGGTCATCAGTGAAATGGTGTTGAGCGATTTGGCAGTGATGTGGAGAATGTTTTGTTCAATGAAGCCGGCGAGAATCTGAATTACTAAGACCAGTACAATGCCACACACCCCCCAAATGATAATGGGTTTGAGTGGGAAAGGCCGCTGCTCAATGGCATTGGCTTGTGTGCGTTGATTAAGATAGAGTAACCAGGCGGCACCGAGGCAATCAACAATGGTTGTGATTAGAAAAAACGAGGCAGATAGATGACCAAAACGGACGACTGCACTAGGAATCAATAAAATGAACAAATAGCTAATGATAATTGAAAAATTTTGTTTGTATAGCGTCATGTGAAAGCTCCTCAAAGGTTGTTGTGACAATAGCTTAGCGTATTAGCACTCAAATTGCAAAAGTGCTAGCATAATACTTGCAATGTTCTGAAAAAATGCTATGATAAAAATTGTGATTAGCACTTGATATGATAGAGTGCTAAAAAAGTAAAATTGATGGAGGGATTTTAAGTGTTAAAACCATTAGAAGATCGCGTGATTATCGCCGTTAAAGACGAAGAAGAACAAACAGTAGGTGGGATTGTTTTGGCAAGTAATGCTAAACAAAAACCACAAACCGGCAAAGTAGTCGCAGTTGGTACCGGCACATTAACAAGTGACGGCAAACGAATTCCACTTGATATTAAAGAAAACGATGAAGTTATTTACGATAAATATGCAGGTTCAGAAGTTGAATATGAAGGTCAACGATATTTAGTGCTCCATGCTAAAGATATTATGGCTATTGTTGAATAATAATAAACAAAAAAATTTTTTGAGGTGAATAAATTATGGCAAAAGAACTTAAATTTTCAGAAGACGCACGTTCAAAAATGTTGGCAGGGGTTGACCAATTAGCCAACACAGTGAAAACAACATTAGGACCAAAAGGCCGGAACGTTGTTTTGGAAAAAGCTTACGGTTCACCAGAAATTACTAATGATGGTGTGACAATCGCTAAAGCAATCGAATTAGAAGATCATTTTGAAAATATGGGTGCTAAGTTAGTTTCTGAAGTGGCTTCAAAAACGAATGACATCGCTGGTGATGGGACAACTACTGCTACTGTTTTAGCTCAAGCAATTATTCGTGAAGGGATGAAGAACGTCACAGCCGGCGCTAACCCAGTTGGGATTCGTCGTGGGATTGAATTAGCAACTAAAGAAGCTGTTAAGAAGTTACACGAAATTTCACACAAAGTCGAAAGTAAAGATGCCATTGCCCAAGTGGCTGCTGTTTCATCAGCTAACGAAGAAACTGGTCGTTTAATTGCTGATGCAATGGAAAAAGTTGGCAACGATGGGGTCATCACAGTTGAAGAATCAAAAGGGATTGATACTGAATTAAGCGTTGTTGAAGGGATGCAATTCGATCGTGGTTACTTGTCACAATACATGGTAACGGATAACGATAAGATGGAAGCTGACCTAGATAACCCATATATCTTAATTACAGATAAAAAGATTTCAAATATTCAAGATGTTTTACCACTTTTACAATCAATCGTGCAAGAAGGTAAAGCCTTGTTAATCATCGCTGATGATGTTGATGGCGAAGCATTACCAACACTTGTCTTGAACAAGATTCGTGGGACATTCAACGTGGTTGCTGTAAAAGCCCCTGGTTTTGGTGATCGTCGTAAGGAACAATTAGAAGATATCGCCACATTAACAGGTGCCACAGTGATTACAAGTGACCTCGGTCTAGAATTGAAAGAAACAACTATCGATCAATTAGGGACAGCTGGTAAGGTAACTGTTACAAAAGATGATACAACAATCGTTGAAGGTGCTGGTAGCAAAGATGCCATCGCTGAACGGGTTGAAAACATCAAGAAACAAATTGCTGAAACAACATCAGACTTTGACCGTGAAAAATTACAAGAACGCTTGGCTAAATTAGCTGGTGGCGTTGCAGTGATTAAAGTCGGTGCTGCCACAGAAACAGAATTGAAAGAACAAAAATATCGGATTGAAGATGCTTTGAACGCAACGCGTGCAGCTGTTGAAGAAGGCTACGTTGCCGGCGGTGGGACAGCATTAATCGATGTGATCGAAAGTGTTGCTGCGCTTAAAGAAGAAGGCGACGTTCAAACCGGGATTAACATTGTGCTTCGTGCATTGGAAGAACCTGTTCGTCAAATCGCAACCAACGCTGGTCTTGAAGGCTCAGTAATTGTTGAAAAAGTTAAATCACAACCAGTTGAAGTCGGCTACAATGCAGCCAACGGCAACTGGGAAAATATGATTGAAGCCGGCATCTTAGATCCAACTAAGGTGACACGTTCAGCATTACAAAATGCAGCTAGTGTGGCTGCCTTAATGTTAACAACTGAAGCAGTGGTTGCTGACAAACCAGAAGACAACCCAGCACCAGCAGCAGGCATGGACCCATCAGCAATGGGCGGTATGATGTAAAGAAGTGCGTTTGAAACGGGTTGATTCTGAGCATTAACCTAAAAATGAGCGTTCTGGCGGTTTTTTGCCATAACGCTCGTTTTGTAGTTAAGCGGAAGTCGTTATAACCAAAAAGCACGATTAAATCCAAAGTTCCAAAACTGGCAAAAGTTTTGGAACTTTTTTATTTTTCAAAAAAAATGCGCATATATAAATTGTGCGCAACCCTATTAATTAATTTTGACTGCGGTATAATAATAGTTGGAGGAGTTGACAATGATTTTTCGAAACCGGCGGATACTGATAACCTGTTTAATGTTAGGTGGCTTCTTTTTAGCGCGACCACAAACGGTCCAAGCAACGCCTGAAGAAACGCAAACTGCCATTAAGACAGCACAAGATCATCTATCCGAATTGAATAATAATATTAGTAATTTAACGTTAAAAACAACGCAATTGAACGAACAAATGACTGCAAAACAGGCGGATATTAAAGAAAAACAAGACGAGTTCAGCAAAACATCTGCTGATTATCAAAAGCAAGTGGCGATTATTGAAGGTAACCTGCGGCAATTACAAACACGAGATAGCAGTTTTAATCTTGATATGATCGATAGTTTATTGTCGAGCCAAAGTTTGAGCGATTTATTCCAAAAAGGTTCAATTATCAATCGACTGTTAGACGCTAAGGCGGATAATGCCGCTGAAACGGCCTCATTAGCTGAAAAAAAGCTGAACAAAAGACTGAATTAGAAGCGCAACAGGCCAAGCTGGTATCATTATCACAGGAAAATGATGCTGCAATTAAGGACTTAGATCAACAAAAACAACAAGCTAACGACCAATTAACGCAACTACAAACGAAGTTCAAGAAAGAATTAGAGGTGCAAGCAGCTGCTCAAAAAGCGGCGAGTGATGCAGGTGCCGCATTAATTACTGGTAACAAGGATTTAATGAATAATAAGATTATCCAAGAAGCGGTTAAATATTTAGGCGTACCCTATGTTTGGGGTGGCACCACACCCGAAGGATTTGACTGTTCTGGTTTAGTGCAATACGTTTACGCTAAAAATGGGATTAAATTACCCCGTGTTTCACAAGATCAAAGTAAGTTAGGCAAAGATGTACCGCTCAATGAATTACAACCAAACGACCTATTATTCTGGGGAGGGGTTGGAACAGCCCACCATGTCGCAATCTACATTGGGGATGGCTACTTTATCCAAGCACCACAATCTGGCGATAAAGTTCGAATTACTAAAATTTCAGATTACAAACCAGATTTTGCCCGTCGTTTATCATAAAAAATAAGAACTGACCAAGGAATCGAGGCGTTTCGATTACCTTGGTCAGTTCTTTTTTAAATTGTGGTAGTAATTCATGCGTAACTATAGTAGAATACGATTTGTTTGAATAAACGGCAATTATTTTTTTAAGTTATAGAGAAATTCAAAAGTCACTGTGTGGATTGCGACGAATGATATTCACATGAGGGCTTTTTATGTTAGAAATATTATTTAAAGGGGTCATATTGCTATGCAACAGTTAAAACGGATTTTTATCGGGAAACCGTTAAAATCTTCCGATGAGGGTAATCAAAAATTAGGACGCTTTAAAGCGTTAGCGATGCTATCTTCTGATGCATTGTCATCAGTGGCCTACGGGACAGAAGAAATCGTCATCGTATTGACGACCCTTTCGGCCGCGGCAATTTGGTATTCAATTCCAATCGCAGCCTTTGTGCTCTTATTGCTATTGTCATTAACTTTGTCATATCGCCAAGTGATCCACGCCTATCCAGGTGGTGGTGGCGCCTACGTTGTTTCCAGTGAAAATTTGGGGAAAAATGCTGGTTTAGTGGCAGGTGGTTCACTGCTTGTGGATTACATGTTAACCGTTGCGGTTAGTATTTCCGCGGGTGCGGAAGCGATCACCTCGGCCATTCCGGCATTGTATGGGCATCAAGTAGGGATTTCCTTAATTATCGTTTTGATCTTGATGGGAATGAATCTACGTGGGATGCGTGAATCAGCATCATTTTTAATGGTGCCCGTTTACTTATTCGTCTTGATGATGACTTTAATGATCATCGTTGGGTGTTATAAGATCTTCACAGGTGCGATTCCGTTCCACGCAACATCAACCGTTGGGGCTGTTGTACCAGGTGTTTCGATGGCGTTGATTTTTAGAGCCTTCTCATCAGGTTCATCATCATTAACTGGGGTTGAAGCCATCAGTAATGCGGTACCATTTTTCAAGAAGCCACGTGCAACAAACGCGGCTGAAACATTAGCAATCATGGCAGCCATCTTAGGTTTCTTCTTTGCTGGGATTACATTTTTAAACTACTGGTACGGCATTGTACCAGCAGAAAAAGTAACTGTTCTATCACAAGTGGCCCAACACACCTTTGGGAAAGGCTTTTTATTCTATATTGTGCAATTTGCAACGGCCTTTATTTTAGCCGTCGCTGCGAATACTGGATTCTCCGCTTTCCCAGTGTTAGCGTATAATTTAGCCAAAGACAAATATATGCCACACATGTACATGGATCGTGGCGATCGTTTAGGTTATTCAAACGGGATTATTACATTGGCGATTGGTTCAATGGCATTGATTTTCATCTTTAACGGGGATACATCACGCTTGATTCCACTTTATGCGGTTGGTGTGTTCATTCCATTTACGCTTTCTCAATCTGGGATGTTGCGCAAGTGGTGGGTCGAACGACCAAAGAATTGGTTTGGTAAATCAATTGCCAATTTTGTTGGCGCTTTGATTTCGTTTGCTATCTTAGTCATTCTCTTCGTTTATCGCTTACCTGATATCTGGCCATTCTTCATCATCATGCCTGTTATGATTTGGATTTTCTATAAGATTCATGATCATTACAAGAAAGTGGCGCTTCAACTACGCGTGAGTGCTAAAGAAGCCGTCTTGCATGATTATGACGGTTCAACTGTGATTGTCTTGGTCAGCAACGTGACCCAAGTAACCCGTGGTGCGCTAGATTACGCACAATCAATCGGGGA
This sequence comes from Latilactobacillus sp. VITA-14, assembly GCF_046580785.1. NCBI lineage: Bacteria > Bacillati > Bacillota > Bacilli > Lactobacillales > Lactobacillaceae > Latilactobacillus > Latilactobacillus sp. VITA-14. Next base: position 80,046 of record NZ_JBJKTM010000004.1, on the reverse strand, counting down.
TTATGTGATTGCGATGCATGTCTCAACGGATGAAAATCCAGCCAAGGAACGTGAAATTCAAGCTGAATTCAAGGAAGATTTTCCGAATGTCCGGTTCGTCGATGTCCATTCATCATACCGGTCAATTCAAAAACCAATTGTTCGCTTTGTTGACATTGTTAGCAAGAATGCGCAAAAACGGAACTTTACAACCACGGTCTTGGTCCCACAATTCGTACCAAGAAAACCATGGCAAAACATTTTGCATAACCAATCAAGTCTAAGACTAAGAACGGCATTTGCAAACCGCGAAAACATTATTATTTCAACATATAGTTATCACTTAAAACACTAGAAGTGCGACTCGATCTGAGTAGGCTTTGAAGATTAACAGTAAAATGGGCATTGTGGCGGTTCTTGCCATGATGCTCATTTTGCAGTTAACCGGAAAAGACTGATCGAGGAGCGCGTTAAAGAAAGAAGTGCGTTTAGCAACCGAGCATTAATACAAAATTGGCAGTTATCCCGAGTTGTGGGATGACTGCCAATTTTAGATTAAGCGGAAGTTGGTGCAACTAAAAGCACGTTAAAAGAGAAGTGTGTTTGAAACGGTTTGACTTTGAGCATTAGCCTAAATCTGTGAATGAGCGACGGAGTTGATCGTTTGCGGATTGTAGCTAAGCGCAAGAGTCAGTTTCAAAAAGCACGTTAAAAGAAGAAGTGTGTTCAAACCGATTATGTTCTGAGGATTAGCAAAATTAGACGAATAAGCGACGAAGTCGATTGGTTGGCTAATTAGGCTAAACGCAGGAACATGGTTTGAAAAGCACATTATCAGCCCCGCTCACCTTTTCGGTGCGCGGGGCTTTTTTTGTTTTTCTACGGGTACAGCAAAACTTTTTATTCTGGGCAAAAATTGCTACAATAGAAGCTATATCAAAGTCTGAGAAAGAACATTAAGGGGCGCAACATGCGAATTTTATTTATTGGTGATACAGTGGGCACAATGGGTCAAAAAATGATCAATGATTACCTACCAGCATTAAAGCAACAATACAAACCACAGGTGACCATTATCAACGGCGAAAACATCGCGGATGGTAAGGGGATGACTCAAAAGGATTATAAGAATCTTTTACAAGCTGGGGCCGATGCGATTACGATGGGCAATCATACTTGGAATAAGCGCGATATTTTAGAATTCATCGACGATGCTAAAAAATTAGTGCGGCCGGCCAATTTTCCGAAAGGAACGCCTGGGCAAGGGATGACAATGATTAACGTCAATCAAGCCAAATTAGCCGTGATTAACTTACAAGGGCGCGCCTTGATGAATGAACTACTAATTGATCCGTTTGAAATGTTAGATGAAATGGTGGCTGAAATTAGTAAAGAAACCAACTGTATCTTCGTTGATTTTCATGCCGAAACGACGAGTGAAAAACTCGCACTTGCTTGGTATCTTGATGGCCGGATTTCAGCGTTAGTTGGGACCCATACACATGTGCAAACAAACGATGCGCGCGTCTTACCTGAAGGCACAGCCGTTTTAACGGATGCTGGGATGACTGGCCCTTATAACGGGATTCTAGGCGTGAAGCGCGAAAAGATCATTAATCGGTTTAAAACACAACGGCCAGAACGGTTTGAATTAGTGACCGAAGGACCGGGTCAATTGAATGGCTGTTTAATTGAAATTGATGACAAAACGGGTCACGCTAAATCAATTAAACCGATCCAGATTTCACCAGATCACCCCTATACGCAATTTTAAGCACCTTAGCAGCAGATCAACGTCAATGAGAGAGGGATTAACAACATGCCACAAAAAACGAAAGAAACGCCAATGATGGCGCAATATCAAAAGGTCAAGGATCAGTATCCGGACGCTTTTTTATTTTATCGCCTCGGTGATTTTTACGAACTCTTTAATGATGATGCTGTCAAAGCTTCACAATTATTGGAACTCACACTAACAGCACGCAATAAAAATGCGGATGATCCAATTCCAATGTGTGGGGTACCACACCACGCAGCCCAAAATTACATCGATATTCTAGTCGATCAAGGTTACAAGGTTGCTATTTGTGAACAAATGGAAGATCCTAAAACCGCTAAAGGGATGGTCAAGCGGGAAGTCATTCAACTGGTCACACCAGGAACGATGATGGATGAAAAAGCCGGCCATGCCAAACAAAATAATTACTTAACAGCAGTGGTGGCAGATGGCGATCAGTTTGGCTTTGCTTATACCGATTTATCAACTGGTGAGATGAAAGTCAGCCAGATTGCGAGTTTGGATTTATTGCTCAACGAAATGTTGAGTTTACAAACCAAAGAAGTTGTCATTAACCACGGTGTTGCAAGTGAGGTTGTGCACGCGTTTGTTCAACAACAAATTCTCGTGTCGTATCAAGAAGATGGCGATGCAACGGCCGAAGTCAGTTTCGTTTCACAAAACATCTCCCAGCCCCTTGAACTGGCCGTGATTAAACAATTGGTCTTGTATTTGGCAACGACGCAAAAGCGCCATTTAGGGCATTTACAACGGGCCCAAGAGTACGGGCCATCCCAATATTTAAAATTAGACCATTCTGCGAAGATGAACCTTGAATTAACGGCTTCTTTACGCACTGGTCATAAGAGCGGGACATTATTGTGGTTATTGGATGAAACCAAGACGGCAATGGGTGGCCGGTTATTAAAACAATGGTTAGAACGGCCATTATTGGATTTAAAGGCGATTCAAAACCGGCAACGCCAAGTCGCTAGTTTCATGAACCATTATTTTGAACGGACAAACTTGCAAGACGCCCTCACAAAAGTGTATGACCTAGAACGGCTAGCAGGTCGGGTCGCATTTGGCAGTGTTAATGGCCGCGATTTAATTCAGTTGAAGACTTCCTTGGAACAAATTCCAACGATTAAAACGATTTTAACGGGCATTAATGACGATCAGACCTTTGACCGTGCGTTAGACCAACTCGATCCGGTTGATGATGTACGCGAGCTCATTGAAACGGCCATCAATCCCGATGCGCCAATTTCAGTGACTGACGGTGGGATTATTCAATCGGGTTACAACGAAACATTAGATGATTATCGCGATGCGATGTCTAACGGGAAACAATGGCTAGCACAACTTGAAGCTAAAGAACGCGAAATTACCGGGATTCATAATTTAAAAATTGGCTTTAATCGCGTGTTTGGTTACTATATCGAAGTGACACGTGCGAATTTAGACGCGCTACCTGAAGGGCGTTATGAACGGAAACAAACCTTAACCAACGCCGAACGGTTCATTACACCGGAATTAAAGGCGAAAGAACAATTGATTTTAGAAGCCGAAGAACGCTCAACCGCGCTTGAATATGAGTTATTCACGCAAGTTCGCGAAACCGTTAAGTTGGAGATTGAACGGCTTCAAACCCTCGCTAAAAGTGTGGCGGCCCTTGATGTCTTACAAAGTTTTGCCGTAGTCAGTGAAAACTACCACTACGTTCAGCCGACATTAATGACTGATAGTCGCGAAATTGATTTAGTGGATGGGCGTCATCCAGTGGTTGAAAAAGTGCTCGGTCGCCAAAAATACATTCCCAACGCGGTTCAAATGGGCACCGATACGGATATGCTCTTAATTACTGGTCCGAATATGTCTGGGAAGAGTACGTACATGCGGCAACTGGCTTTGACGGTCATCATGGCGCAGATGGGATGTTTTGTACCGGCTAAATCTGCGAACTTACCGATTTTTGATCAGATCTTTACGCGCATTGGTGCGGCCGATGATTTAATTTCCGGTCAAAGTACCTTCATGGTCGAAATGATGGAAGCCAATCGCGCGATTATGAACGCGACACAAAATAGCTTGATTCTCTTTGACGAAATCGGACGCGGAACAGCCACCTATGATGGAATGGCCTTGGCCCAAGCGATTATTGAATACATTCACGACAACGTGCATGCCAAGACACTCTTTTCAACGCATTATCACGAATTGACCAGCTTAGCGGATTCACTAACCGCATTGAAAAACGTCCACGTCGGGGCAGTTGAAGAAAATGGCGAGTTAGTCTTTTTACACAAGATGCTGGCTGGCCCAGCTGATAAGTCATACGGGATTCACGTGGCTAAATTAGCGGGGATGCCGACACCGTTGTTGAACCGCGCAGATGTCATCTTGGATCAATTAGAAGATAAACCAAAGGCAGCTGTCGCGCCGGCTGCTGAACCGGTTGAAGAAGTGGATGAACAAATTTCACTATTCGAACCAGAAGTGGCACCACAAGCGGATCCAAAAGCAGCTAAAGTCCTAGCGGCGGTTAAACAATTCGACTTAATGAGCGCCACACCACTAGACGCGCTAAACATGCTATACAAATGGCAAAAGGAATTAAACAAATAAGAGTGCGTCATCAACGGGTAACTTCTGAGCATTTACAGCACTTGCCGAATTGGCGATGTAATCGCCTATTTGGCAAGTGGGGTAAAGCGGAAGAAGTTGTTGATGAAAGCACGTTTCGGATAAGAGTGTATTCAAGCTTGTCCAACTTTTGAGCATTAGCACAGGGAGGCGAATTAGCGACGCAGTCGATGATTTGATTCACAGCGCTAAGCGCAGAAAGTTAGCTTGAAAAGCACGTTTTAGCACTAAATACCCACACGTCAGAAAAAGGAGAACGCTAATGGGGAAAATTCATGAACTGTCAGAAATATTAAGTAACCAAATTGCGGCGGGCGAAGTAATTGAGCGGCCAGCTTCAGTTGTCAAAGAGTTGGCAGAAAATGCGATTGACGCCAATAGTACTCAAATTGACATCGTGATTGAACAGGCTGGTTTGCAATTAATTCAAGTCATCGATAACGGCGATGGGATTGAACCGGAAGATGTACCCACTGCATTTAAGCGACACGCGACAAGTAAGATTGCCACGCGCCAGGATCTTTTCAAAATTCAGTCACTTGGCTTTCGGGGTGAAGCGTTAGCCAGTATCGCGTCAGTGTCCGATTTGACGATTGAAACGGCAACCGCTGATTCGTTAGGGACATTTGCTCATTTTAAAGGTGGCGTCTTAGAAGAACAGAAAACTAATCCAATTCGCCCTGGGACGGCAATCACGGTTCGTGATTTATTCTTCAACACGCCAGCCCGCTTGAAATATGTGAAGACGTTCCAGACTGAATTGGCAAACGTGATCGATATCGTCAATCGCTTGGCGATGAGTCATCCTCAGATTGCGTTCACGTTAACCAATGATGATCACCTGCTGTTAAAAACGGCGGGTAATAACGATTTACAACAGACGATTGCCGGGATCTATGGCGTTACAATGGCTAAGCAACTCTTGCCAGTCAGTGCAGAAGATCTCGATTTTAAATTAACCGGCTATGTATCGCTACCGAAACTAACGCGGGCCAGTCGTAATTACATTTCAGTGTTGATTAATGGTCGTTATATCAAGAATTATCAATTGAATAAGGCGATTATCAAGGGTTACGGTTCAAAATTAATGGTCGGCCGTTATCCAGTCGTCGTTTTAAATATTCAAATGGATCCACTGTTAATCGATGTCAATGTCCATCCGACCAAGCAAGAAGTCCGCTTGAGTAAGGAACCTGCTTTGATGGCGTTGATTGAAAAAGCAATTCGTGAGCGACTCAGCACCGAGAATTTAATTCCCGATGCAGTGCAGAATCTAAAACAAACGAAACCGGTCGATGTGGACCAGCTTCAAATGGATTTAAACCAAATTACGAGTCAACGGCGCAATGCGACTGGTACGGTGCGGCCAATTCAGCCCCAAACAGTTCCTGAAAAGCCGGTTAAAACTGAAATGCAAGCGGCAGCGCAAATTGCGGAAACCGAAACACCCCTTAAACGAGAACCAACTGCTAATCCTAATTTAAATAGCCTGCCGATATTTGAACAACCCCAACAATTGGCCCGGTGGGATGATAAGTACGAAGCAGAGGCGATCGGAAATCCGTTTGGTGAACAACCTGAAGATGATGCAGCACCCATTGAGCGTTTCCCAGCGTTACGCTATATTGGACAACTGCACAATACATTCTTATTAGCAGAAGGTGAAGATGGCTTTTACATCTTAGATCAACATGCTGCTCAAGAACGGATTAAGTATGAATACTATCGCGAAAAAATTGGTGAAGTTAGCAACGACGCCCAGAATTTATTGGTGCCCCTTGTGTTGGAATATCCCAATAGTGATGCGATTAAGATTCAAGCACAAAAGGAACTCCTTACCGCAGTGGGTGTGCAGCTAGAGAGCTTCGGCCAAAATAGTTTTGTTATCCATAGTCATCCGACGTGGATTGCGCAAGGCCAAGAAGAAGCAACGATTCGCGAGATGATTGACACTGTATTGGAAAACGGGAAGTTAGACATTGCCCATTTCCGTGAAAAAACGGCGATTATGATCAGCTGTAAACAGTCAATCAAGGCACACCATCACTTAGATGATGCGCAAGCTAAAGCATTGTTGGTTGATCTGGCACAGACGGAAAATCCGTTTAACTGTCCACATGGCCGACCGGTTTTAATCCATTACACGCAAAAAGATTTAGAAAAGATGTTTAAACGGATTCAAGATCCACACCATAGTTGGGAGGGCGAATAATGTTTATCTTAGCATCACAATCACCAAGACGCCGCGAACTTTTACAAAAAGTCGTGCCTGATTTCGAAGTCCAACCCGCAACAATCGATGAACGCCAGGTACCAGTGACGGCACCAGCTGACTACGTGCAGATGTTGGCGCAACTTAAGGGTGAATCCATCGCCCAAAAGAATCCTCAGGCCACTGTGCTCAGTGCTGATACTGTTGTCAGTTTTCAGGGCACGATTTACGGTAAGCCACATGATCGTCAAGATGCAGCCGAAATGTTACGGCAATTGAGTGGCAGCACGCATCAAGCTTATACAGGTGTTTGGTTATCCATTGATGGTGAAATCCGCAAAACGGTTGTCCAAACTGATGTCACGTTCTGGCCGTTAAGTCATGAAATGATTGAAACGTATTTAGACACCGAAGAGTACCGGGATAAGGCTGGTGCTTATGGTATTCAGGGACAGGGAAGTCTGCTTGTTGAGAAAATCAACGGTGACTTTTACAATGTTGTTGGCTTGCCCATCAGTACGGTGGCTCGGTTGTTAACCGCTAAGGAGGCTGACTAATGGCAACGCAAAACATTGCCGTTTATTGCGGCGCTAGTAGTGGTAATAAAATAATCTACACGGAAGCGGCTAAGGCGTTAGGCACTTGGATTGCTGGGCGCAATGCGCGCTTGATTTATGGCGGCGCCCAAGTTGGTTTAATGGGCACCGTGGCCGACACGGTGTTAGCCCATGATGGACAAGTGACCGGCGTCATGCCAGGGTTTATGAGTCAGCAAGAACTCGTCCATCCAGGTTTAACCGAAATGATTAAGGTTGATACGATGTCAGCGCGTAAAGCCAAGATGATTGAACTGGCAGATGTGTTTATCGCATTGCCGGGTGGTCCCGGTACGCTGGAAGAAATGAGTGAAGTTATTTCATGGGCGCGAATTGGGCAACAAAATGGTCCCTGCATTTTTTATAATGTCGCAGGCTATTATGATTTGTTACAACAATTTTTAGCCCACATGGTCAGTGAAGGTTTTTTAACACAGGTCGATTTTGAAAAATACTTATTTACCGATTCGTTCAGTGTGATGGCATCCTTTATCAAGGATTACCAACCGCCGAAGATTCGTGAATACTAATTGCTAGGGTTTGAGTTGGCCGTGGGTCACACTTAGGCCCTTCTTTTACGCTTTTTGGCTGCTGGCTGTTTCACGATTCGGATTTTATGTTACAATTTAACAAGCAAATATACGTTCTCGTAAAGTAGGTAAATTTATGTATGAATATTTAAAAGGTTTGGTGACGGCGGTTAGTCCGTACTATGTCGTCTTAGAAGTTCAAGGCGTCGGCTATCAATTGCAAGTTGCTAATCCGTATCGTTACACCGAATCAACGACCGATATCGTTCAGATTTATGTCTATCAAGCGGTTCGTGATACGGATATCACGTTATTTGGTTTTTACGATCTAGATGAAAAGCAAATTTTCCAAAAATTAATCAGTGTTTCTGGAATTGGTCCTAAGAGTGCCTTGGCCATCTTAGCCAATAGCGATCATTCTGGGTTAATCCAAGCGATTATGAATGATGATGTGAGCTATTTGACCAAGTTCCCTGGGGTTGGCAAGAAGACTGCCCAACAAATTGTCTTAGATTTAAAGGGCAAGCTCGGCGATTTGGAACAAACCGAAACGCTCGCTGGTCAAACAGCTATCGAACTTGGTACGCCTGGTGAATCACCAGAATTAAATGATGCGTTAGCGGCATTAACCGCGCTTGGGTATTCAGCCCGCGAAGTCAAAGCGATTACCAAAACACTGGCTGATTTCAATGCACAAACTACGGATCAGTACTTACGTGAAGGTTTACGCTTATTAATGAAGAATTAAAGGAGGACTAATGGATGGCAGAAGAACGAATTGTTTCCGCAGAAAACGAAGATTTCGCAGAAACAAGTATTGAAAAGACGTTACGGCCACAAGTCCTCGCGCAATATATCGGTCAAGACCGGGTCAAAAATGAGTTGGCGGTTTATATTGAAGCCGCTAAAAAGCGGGAAGAGTCGTTGGACCATGTGCTATTATATGGCCCGCCTGGTTTAGGTAAGACGACCTTGGCGATGGTGATTGCCAATGAACTGCATGTTCAGATTCGGACGACGAGTGGGCCAGCAATTGAACGGCCTGGCGATTTAGTCGCGTTGTTGAACGAGTTACAACCTGGTGATGTGCTATTTATCGATGAAATTCATCGCCTGCCGAGAGTGGTCGAAGAACTACTTTATTCGGCGATGGAAGATTTTTACATCGATATCGTGGTCGGACAAGGGCCAACTGCGCACCCGGTGCATTTCCCATTGCCACCGTTTACTTTGATTGGCGCAACGACTCGGGCCGGTTTATTGTCGGCACCGTTACGTGATCGTTTCGGAATCGTCGAACATATGGCATACTATGATGAAGATGATTTGGTCGATATCGTTGAACGCTCGGCAGATGTCTTTAACATGGCCATTGTCCAAGAAGGCGCGCATGAGATTGCCCGTCGTTCGCGGGGGACGCCGCGGATTGCGAACCGCTTATTAAAACGGATTCGCGATTACGCTCAAGTGGCGGACCAAGCGGCAATTGATCAAGCGATTGCCGACCATGCGCTTAGTCAACTACAAGTCGATGTACGTGGCTTAGATAGTATTGATCGCAAGATTCTCCAGATGATGATTGACTATTATCATGGCGGCCCAGTCGGTCTAAAGACGATTGCGGCTAATATTGGTGAAGAAAATGAAACAATCGAAGCCGTTTACGAACCGTATTTATTACAGATTGGGTTCTTAAAACGGACACCGCGGGGACGTGTTGTGACGCCCGCTGGTTATGAACATCTCGGTATTCCCTATTCAGAAAATTAGAAAGAGGTTACACAATGGTTTCAACAGAAGATTTTGATTATAATTTACCAGAAGAATTAATTGCTCAAACACCGATGATTGAACGGGCAGCGTCTCGTTTATTGGTGATGGATCACAAAACAGGCGCACTAGAAGATAAAGTTTTCTACGACATTATCGATGAATTAAATCCCGGCGATGCAGTTGTCATGAATAATACACGGGTCTTGCCAGCACGTTTATATGGTGTGAAACCTGATACGGGCGGCCACGAAGAAGTCTTGCTTTTAAACAACACGCATGACGATGAATGGGAAGTCTTGATGAAGCCAGCACGCCGGGCCAAAGTTGGTACCGAAGTCGTTTTTGGCGATGGTCAATTAAAAGCAGTTGTGACCAAGGAACTCGAACATGGTGGCCGCATGATTGAATTCAAGTATGACGGCATCTTCATGCAAATTCTAGAAGCTTTAGGTGAAATGCCATTACCACCATACATCAAAGAAAAATTAGATGATCCAGAAATGTATCAAACGGTTTATGCTAAAGAACCTGGTTCAGCTGCCGCACCAACTGCTGGCTTCCACTGGACAGAAGAACTCTTGCAAAAAGTGCAGGATAAAGGCATCAAACTCGTGTACTTAACGTTGCATGTTGGTTTGGGAACTTTCCGGCCTGTTTCAGAAGACAACGTGGAAGATCACAAAATGCACAGCGAATTCTACCGATTAACAGAAGAAGCTGCTGCAACGTTGAATGAAGTCAAACAAAATGGTGGCCGCATTGTGGCAACGGGGACAACCAGCATTCGGACGCTAGAAACAATTGCGACGAAGTTTGATGGTGAACTCAAAGCTGATAGTGGCTGGACATCAATCTTTATCAAACCTGGTTATCAATGGAAAGCTGTTGATGCATTCATCACGAACTTCCATTTACCAAAATCAACCTTAGTGATGTTGGTCGCTTCATTTACCGGTCGCGAAAACATCTTAAATGCTTATCAACACGCTGTTGATGAACGGTATCGTTTCTTTAGCTTCGGCGATGCCATGTTTGTTAAATAATTCGACAAAAATGAGGTGGCAGCATTGATGTATTTGAGAAAAGCAACGTTTACAGATTTACCGCGGATTTTAGAGATTATCGAACATGCAAAGGCCGCCTTAAAGAATCGCCAGATAAATCAATGGCAAGCAGGTGAACCTAATCAAACTCAGTTTGAAGACGAGATTCGCCAAGAATTATGTTACATTCTGATGGCTGATCAACAGGTGATTGGGGTCGCCTCAATTCTAGCAACTGAAGATCCTGGCTATGCAGCAATTACCAATGGTCAATGGCAATCTGGTTCGACACCTTATTTTTCAATTCACCGCGTCGCACTCGATAGTGCCTTCCACGGCCAACATCTCGGGACACAGTTTTTAACCTTATTGGTGACCGCTGCCAGTTTACGAGGCGCACATGATTTACGCATCGATACGCACCCTGATAACTTGGCGATGCAACATATGATTCAAAAAGTAGGCTTTCAATATCGTGGTGACATCTTTATTGCAAACGATCCGTCACCGAAACGCTATGCGTACCAATTATTACTGAACCAACAATAATCCTAGAATTGGGGTCGATTAAATGGAACCAGCGATCAAGTATCGTCTAATCAAGAAAGAAAAACATACCGGGGCGCGCCTTGGTGAAATTGTGACACCACATGGCACGTTTAAAACACCCATGTTTATGCCTGTTGGGACCCAAGCCAGTGTTAAGACCATAGCGCCTGAAGAATTAAAAGAAATGGGTGCCGGCATTATTTTATCGAACACCTATCATCTCTGGTTACGACCTGGGGAAGACATCGTTGAAAAAGCCGGTGGTCTTCATAAGTTCATGAACTGGGACCGCGGTGTGTTAACCGATTCTGGTGGTTTCCAAGTGTTCTCACTTGCGAAATTACGGGATATCAGTGAAGAAGGGGTTGCTTTCAAGAGTCATTTGAGCGGCGAAAAACTGTTCTTATCACCGGAAAAAGCAATCCAAGTCGAAAATACTTTGGGTGCCGATATCATGATGAGTTTCGATGAATGTCCACCATTCTTTGAAAGTTATGACTACGTTAAAAAATCAGTTGAACGGACATCACGTTGGGCTGAACGGGGCTTGATTGCGCATCAAAACCCAGCAACGCAAGGTCTATTTGGGATTGTCCAAGGGGCCGGCTTTGAAGACTTACGCCGCCAAAGTGCGCGCGATTTAGTTGGGATGGACTTCCCCGGTTATTCAATCGGTGGCTTATCAGTTGGTGAATCAAAAGGCGAAATGAATCGCGTGCTTGATTTCACAACACCAATGTTACCTGAAGACAAACCACGGTACTTGATGGGCGTCGGTTCGCCTGATGCCTTAATCGATGGTGTGATTCGCGGTGTCGATATGTTCGATTGCGTGTTGCCAACCCGGATTGCCCGTAATGGGACAACGATGACCTCACAAGGCCGATTAGTGGTTAAGAATGCGAAGTACTCAGAAGACTTCCGCCCATTGGATCCTAAGTGTGATTGTTATGTCTGCAAGAACTACACCCGCGCTTACATTCGGCACTTGATTAAAGCGGACGAAACGTTTGGGATTCATTTGACGAGTTACCATAACTTATACTTCTTGATTAATTTGATGCATCAAGTGCAAGATGCCATCGAACAAGATAATTTATTGGAATTCAGAGAAGCGTTCTTCGAAGAATATGGTTACAATGAAAAGAACACTCGGAATTTCTAGTGAATCACTGGAAGTTGCTTGATAAGTCTGATAGAGTTAGTAATAGACAAAATTGAAAAGAGGTTTTTTAAATGGCAAACTTTGTGTTAGGTGCCGGCGGTTTTAATCCCAGTTTCTTCGTTATCTTAATTTTAATGATGGCAATGATGTATTTCATGGTAATGCGCCCACAAAAGAAACAACAACAAAAACACCAAGAAATGGTGAACCAAATGAAAAAAGGCGACGCAGTCATCACAATCGGTGGTTTACACGGTGTGATTGATTCTGTTAATACAGATACTAAAATCGTTGTCTTAGATTGTGACGGCGTTTACCTCAAGTTTAACTTGAGCGCAATCCGGACAGTAACACCAACTGCTTCAGAAGCCGCAACAGTGGTTGAAGAAGAAACGGTTGAAGAAACAAAAGAAGATACAAAATAATTCAGAGAGCGCTCGATTGAATACTTCAACCGAGCGCTTTTTTATTTGCATTATATAGTGAATTTATTATCAAATATAGGCTTTTAAAAGATAAATCGCCTTTAACTAATAAATAAAATTTGTAATTATAATTACAAAACAGTTTACAAACAACTCAAAATGCGCTAAACTAACTTTGTTAAATAAATCACAATAGTTAATTGGCATGGAGGGAATCGATATGGTTAAGAAAGCAGCAGTTGAAACGGTTGAAAACACAGTGAATGAAATGGTCACCGATTTAGTGACGCGTGCACAACTGGCATTAGCAATTTTGGAAACATTCGATCAAGCCAAGATTGATAATATTGTCCATCAAATGGCGATTGCTGGGTTAGACCAACATATGGCACTCGCTAAGATGGCGGTTGAAGAAACTGGCCGTGGGATTTATGAAGATAAAGCCATCAAGAATATTTTTGCAACCGAGGAAATTTGGAATGCGATTAAAGGCAATAGAACAGTTGGTGTGATTGAAGAAGATCCAGAACATGGCATCACTAAGATTGCAGAACCCGTTGGTGTCATTGCTGGTGTAACACCAGTCACGAATCCAACCTCGACGACGATTTTTAAAGCTGAGATCGCGATTAAAACGCGGAATCCAATCATCTTTGCTTTCCATCCTAGTGCGCAACGTTGTTCGGCTGAAGCATTGAATGTCATTAAAGCTGCAGCGGTTAAAGCCGGTATGCCAGCAGATGCACTCTTATATATCGAAGAACCAAGTATTGTAGCTACCCAGGCTTTAATGAACCATGAAGGGGTCGCAACTGTTTTGGCAACTGGTGGTCCTGGGATGGTGAAAGCCGCTTATTCAACTGGTAAACCCGCACTGGGGGTTGGGGCTGGGAATGCGCCAGCGTATATCGAAGCTTCGGCGAACATCAAACAAGCCGTCAATGATTTAATCCTCTCGAAATCATTTGATAACGGGATGATTTGTGCTTCTGAACAAGCCGTAATTGTTGATGCTGAAATTTATACGGCAGTGAAGAAGGAATTCCAAGCACAAGGGGTTTACTTCGCTAAACCAAGCGAATTATCAGCACTCAATGACGCAGTAATCGACCCAGATAAGAATGCGGTCCGACCTTCAATTCCAGGCCAATCTGCTGCTAAAATTGCCAAACTAGCTGGGATCGATATTCCAGAAGATACGCCAGTTTTAATTGCTGAAATTAAAGGTGTTGGACACCAATATCCACTCTCACATGAAAAATTATCACCCGTACTTGCGATGATTAAAGCTAAAGATCGCGAAGATGGCTTGCAACTCTGTGAAGCAATGCTAGATCTTGGTGGTCTTGGGCATACGGCTTCGTTGCATACAACGGATGAAGCTTTACCACTCGAATTTGCAAAACGGATGAAAGCATGCCGGGTCTTAGTGAATACACCATCAGCACAAGGTGGGATTGGTGATTTATACAATGACATGTTACCATCATTAACCTTAGGCTGTGGGTCATACGGCCATAACTCAATCTCCCACAACGTTTCAACGATCGATTTGTTGAACGTGAAGACGCTAACCAAGCGCCGGAATAACATGCAATGGGTGAAGTTGCCCAGCAAAATCTATTTTGAAAAAAATTCAGTCAACTATTTAGAAAAAATGGCGGACTTGCATAAGGTTTTTATCGTCGCTGATCAAGGGATGGTCGACTTAGGTTACGTGCAAATTGTTGAAGACGTCTTGGCGCGCCGCACAGATCAAGTGCAGGTCCAAGTATTTGCCGATGTCGAGCCAGATCCATCAACCGATACCATTTATAAAGGCGCCGAAGTGATGAAACGCTTCAAACCCGATACAATTGTTGCTATTGGTGGGGGCTCAGTCATGGATGCGGCCAAAGGGATGTGGTTATTCTATGATTCAGAAGATGCCGACTTCTTTGGCGCTAAGCAAAAATTCTTAGATATTCGGAAACGGACTTACAAGTTCCCAAACCTCGATCGGACGAAACTAATCTGTATCCCAACCACTTCTGGAACGGGTTCTGAAGTAACGCCGTTTGCGGTCATTACTGATAGTGAAACGCACATCAAATATCCATTGGCAGATTATGCGTTAACACCAGATGTGGCAATTGTGGATAGTCAATTCATCGAAAGTGTGCCACCCCGCGTGGTTGCGCATACTGGGATGGACGTTTTATGCCACGCGACTGAAAGTTACGTATCAGCGATGGCGTCAAATTATACAAAAGGGCTCAGTTTGCAAGCCATTAAATTAGTGTTTGATAACTTACAAGCGAGTTATGCGGGCGATAAGACAGCTAAAGCCAATATGCATGATGCGTCAACAATGGCGGGAATGGCGTTTGCCAATGCGCTATTAGGTATCAACCATTCACTGGCGCACAAACTGGGCGGCGCGTTCAATTTGCCGCACGGATTGATGATTACCATTACAATGCCGCATGTCATTCGCTATAATGCTAAGACACCAACGAAACGGGCACTCTGGGCTAAATACAGTTACTTCAGAGCAGATGAAGATTATGCTGAAATTGCACGTTATCTCGGTTTACCAGGTAAAACGACTGAAGAACTGGTGGCCGCTTACGCAGATGCTGTGACTGCATTGGCGGAAAGTATCGGCATCAAGATGCGTTTACGTGATAATGGCGTGACAAAGGCCGACTTTGATCGCCACGTTGATGATTTAGCAGAACTGGCATATGAAGATAACTGTACGGTAACCAATCCAAAAGAACCATTAATTAAAGAATTGAAAGGGATTCTCGAAGCAGAATTCTAGCAAATTGACCAAGTGATTTGCTAGAATAAGTGGTTTGAGAAGCCCGACCACAAATTTAAGGCGGTAGACTGAAACAAATCGGTCTACCGCCTTTTTTTGTTGCTGAAAAGAGATTAATTTTTTACTATTTAAGGGACTAAATTGAAGCTTGATGGTATGAAAATTATTACAAATAAGGCATAATAGAAAGTAGACATTCATTTAGTTCAGGGATAACTAAGAAAAGTTTGTCGACAAACTTGATTAAGGATCTGGATGGCAATGACACCCAATAAAGAAGACTATTTAAAAATTATTTTTGAACTTGGTGGCGACGCAAAGAAAGTTACCAATAAGGAAATA
This sequence comes from Latilactobacillus sp. VITA-14, assembly GCF_046580785.1. Classification (NCBI taxonomy): domain Bacteria; kingdom Bacillati; phylum Bacillota; class Bacilli; order Lactobacillales; family Lactobacillaceae; genus Latilactobacillus; species Latilactobacillus sp. VITA-14. The sequence goes on along the minus strand of NZ_JBJKTM010000004.1, from coordinate 64,203 downwards.
CTAGCGGGATTGAACGTTTCGGCGGCATCAGTCACGGAAATGGTCAATAAGTTAGTGAAGGAAAACTACGTCAACCACACACCTTACCAAGGGATTCAACTAACAAGTGAAGGCGCCCGCGAAGCAGCCCTATTAGTGCGCAATCATCGGTTATGGGAAGTTTTTTTAGTCGACAAGTTACATTATCAATTCAATACGGTGCACCCAGAAGCAGAACAACTCGAACATGTTACTAATCACGACTTGGCTGAACGGTTAGCTGATTTCTTGGGGCATCCAACGCGTTGCCCGCATGGTGGGATTATACCCAATGCCAAGGGGGAATTCGAACAACAAAGTCACATCGCACTTGAAACATTACAAGTGGGTGAAACGGCGATTATCGATCGCGTATTGGATGATAATGACTTATTAAAATATACACTGGAAATCGGCTTGTCAGTCGGTGACAGTGTGACGCTCCAAAAGGTTGGCCTCTTCGAAAGTCCGTTGACTATTTTTAATAATACAAGTCAAACAGAAATCCAAATCGGCCTCAAAGCGGCACAACACATCTTTGTGACGCCACAAAATTAATTTATATGAAAGTGGTGTGAGATATGCACACAGATTTAGCAGCACTCTTTATTATTTTTGGTGGTTCCGGGGACTTAGCCCAACGGAAATTATACCCCGCATTATTTAATTTATACCGGAAGGGTTATTTAAAAGAACACTTCGCTGTCATTGGAACAGCACGGCGGCCATGGACGGATGATCATTATCACGAAATCGTCATGACAGCTTTGGACAACTTTGATGAAGATCAAGCAACTAAAGAAGCTTTCGTAGGTCATTTCTATTATCAATCACATGATGTGACGGACGCCAAGCACTACGAAACATTAAAGGCTTTAGCAAGTCAGTTGGATGAACAATACGAATTACACCAAAATCGGATTTATTACATGGCCATGTCACCACGGTTCTTCGGGACAATCGCAAGTCATCTCGGATCAGAAGCGCTCCTAACGGCGGATGGCTTTAACCGGTTGATTATCGAAAAACCATTTGGTCGCGATTATGAAAGTGCTAAGGCGCTTAACCAAGAATTGACGCAAACCTTTGATGAAGACCAAATCTACCGGATTGATCACTACCTTGGTAAAGAGATGATTCAAAATATCGTTGCTTTGCGTTTTGGGAACGGTCTATTGAGTGGTGTATGGAATAATCAATTCATTGATAACGTCCAAATTACGTTGGCTGAATCAGTAGGGGTTGAAGAACGCGCTGGCTATTACGAAACATCGGGGGCCTTGCGCGATATGTTCCAAAACCATATCATGCAAGTGATCGGAATGCTTGCAATGGAAGTGCCGGTTAACTTTACGGCAGAAGATGTGCAACGTGAAAAAACACGTCTTTTCAGAAGTATTCAACCTTACTCACCAGCAGAAATCAAACAAAACTTTGTGCGCGCCCAATATGCTGAAACATCGGTGGATGGCGAAAACAAACCGGGGTATCAACAAGAAACCAACGTTGCGCCTGATTCACAAACCGAAACATTTGTCGCTGGGAAAGTGATGATTGATAACGAACGGTGGTGTGGCGTACCATTTTACGTCCGGACCGGTAAACGATTGGCACGTAAAGAAACGCAAATCAATATCGTCTTCAAGAAGACTGGCGTCAATATTTTTGCTGATGATAAGTCAGATCGTTCAGCAATGGCACCTGATGTCTTAACAATCTATGTCGAACCGGAACAAGGCTTTTCATTAACGATTAATGGTAAAGAAGTCGGTCAAGGATTCGCCTTGAAACCTGATCAATTGGCTTACCAATATGATGAACAGATGTTGGCTGACAGTCCAGAAGCTTATGAACGTTTGATTTTAGAAGCGCTCAATGGGGATGGCACGAACTTCACACATTGGCATGAATTAGCCGCTTCATGGCAATTTGTCGATGCGATTCGTGAAGTCTGGGATGCGGATCAAACGCCACTACCAGGTTACTCAATCGGTTCAATGGGGCCTAAAGAAGCAACAGATTTACTGGCAACAACAGGGGCCGAATGGATTTTTGATCCCACTCAAAATAATTAAATTAAACAAGTCAGCAAAGTCTGTGTATGAGATGCTCATGCCAGGCTTTTCTTATTGAAAGAAGTACGTCATCAACGGGTAACTTCTGAGCATTTACAGCACTTGACGAATTGGCGACGGAATCGCCGATTTGGCAAGTGAGGTAAAGCGGAAGAAGTTGTTGATAAAAGCACGTTAAAGGAAGAAGTGCGTTAATTCGCGGTTAGCCTTTGAGCATTTGCCTAATCAGACGGATAAGCGCCAAGGGCGATTATTTGGCTGATGTAGCAAAGCACAGAAGGTTACGAATTAAAAGCACGTTAAAGAAAGAAGTGCGTCAAAAGCGGAACAATGTGCCTGAAAAAGCATGTTGAAAAAATTAAGGAGGGGTAACATGGCAGAGCTGTTCAAGATTCCATTAGAAAATGATACGAGTCGCAAAATTATTCACATTGATATGGACGCGTTTTACGCATCGATTGAAGAGCGTGAACAGCCCGACTTACGCCAAAAGCCCCTCGTGATTGCCCGTAATCCGAGTGATACTGGTGGCAAAGGGGTCGTGACGACCGCGAACTATGTTGCCCGACAATACGGTGTGCACTCGGCGATGAGTGCGCAAAAAGCAGCTGAACTGATTCCGAATCACCAAGCCGTTTTTAAGGCGCCCAATTTTCCGCTTTATCAATCGGTCTCGGAACAGATTCACACGATTTTTCATACGGTAACCGATAAGATTGAACCGATTGCTTTTGATGAAGCGTACCTTGATGTCACGGAAAATAAACTCGGCTTGGCACACACAATTGATGTGGTCGCCTACATTCAAAAAGAAATCCTTAAAGAAACCCAACTCGTCAGCTCGGCGGGGATTTCGTACAATAAATTTTTAGCAAAGATGGCATCGGATTACCGCAAGCCAGCGGGGCGGACACTCGTTTTGCCGGAACAAGCGATTGCCTTTTTAAGTCGCTTGCCAATTGAAAAATTCCGTGGGGTCGGTAAGAAAACGGCGCCGCGAATGCAAGAACTCGGGATTTTAACGGGGGCGGACTTGCTTGAACAATCAGAAATGATGCTGATGCAAAATTTCGGCAAGCTTGGCTACGGCTTATATCGGCACGTGCGCGGCATCGATAATCGCCCGGTCGCCTACCAACGTGAACGCAAATCAATTGGCAATGAGAATACTTACGGGCAACCCCTAATCAGTGAAGAGCAGGTGCAAGTTGAGTTGAAGAAGTTAGCGATTGAACTTGAACGGCGTTTACGCAAGAATCAAAAACACGGTTTGACAGTTGTTTTAAAAGTGCGGAATCGCCAATTTGAAACTATTACTAAGCGTAAAACATTTAACGAATATGTCGGCAAGGCAGCTGAACTCGAGGCGATCGCTTGGAAAATTTGGCAAACCATCGGCCATGCAGAAGATGGCGTGCGCTTGCTCGGGATTACGGTGACTAACTTGGCACCGCAAACATTTGAAAACATCACGTTACCGTTATACGATTGGGAGCGTGAATAGTTGAGTTTCCTTTGTTTTTGTGCGCTAAAACCGATATACTATTAATAACTATGTAAATCTGATAAAGGGTGGTGGCGTTGAGTGGCAACTAAGCATGATCAAATTTTAATGTACATCGAAAATTTACCGATTGGTGACAAGATTTCGGTGCGCTCAATTGCCAAAACACTCTCGGTAAGTGAAGGAACGGCTTATCGCGCAATTAAAGCGGCAGAAAATAACGGCCTGGTCAGCACAATTGAACGGGTCGGTACCATCCGCATTGAACAGAAGTTAAAGGGGAAGATTGAAAATCTGACCTTTGAAGAAATCGTTCAAGTGATTGACGGCGAGGTCCTTGGTGGCCGCGCTGGTTTAGACAAGTTGTTGGACAAATTTGTGATTGGCGCGATGCAAATCGATGCCATCACGCGCTACATTACGCCAAAGTCATTGATGATTGTTGGTGATCGGACGGATGTGCAACGTTTAGCACTTGAAAACGGGGCCGCTGTTTTGATTACCGGCGGTTTTGGCACTTCGGCGGACGTCATTGCATTGGCCAACGACTTGGCTTTACCGATTTTGCAAACTGCCTACGATACCTATTCGGTGGCGGCATTGATTAATCGGGCGTTGACCGATCAATTGATTAAAAAAGAAATCACAACGGTGGCTGATATCTACCACCCACTTGCTGAAATCCACACGTTACATGCTAATCAAACGGTGGCCGACTACAAGCAATTGAGTGCGGCGGTAAAACAATCGCGTTTTCCAGTCGTCAACGAACATATGCGCCTCGTTGGGATTGTGACGGTGAAGGATATTTTAGATAAACCGGCCACGATGACCTTGGATAAAGTCATGACCAAGGAACCCGCGAGCGTTAAAAAATACATGAGTGTTGCCAGTGTCGGCCATTCAATGACTTGGAATAGTTTAGAAGTGATGCCAGTGGTGGCGGACAATTTAGAACTAGAAGGGTTAATTACCCGGCAAGATGTCATGAGTAACATGCAAACGGCGCAACGCCAACCGCAAGTCGCCGAGACGTTTTATGATCAGATTGTCGAACCACTGCGTCCTAGTGAAACTGTCCCAGACTTTTATACGGCGGCATATGAATATGAAGTGACGCCCCAGATGACGAATAACTTAGGGACAATTTCGTTTGGTGTACTGACCGAAGCGGTTTCGGCAGCTTGTCAACAAATGCTCCAGACGCAACATCAGCGCTATTCAATGATTGAACAGATCAACCTCCATTATTTACGGTTGATTCAAATCGACACGCAGATTCAGATTTTACCACGCTTGCTCGAAATTGGACGGCGTTCAGCTAAAATCGATGTCGATGTTTACGCCAATCATGTGATTGTGGCTAAGGCCCTCGTCACTGGTCAACTCTTAGAAAGAGGTTAATAAATGACAACTCCAGAACAAATTATTGCTAAAATTGAAACTTACGATACGATTATCATCCATCGTCATGTCAATCCTGATCCTGATGCGATTGGCTCACAAGTTGGCTTAGCTGAAGTACTGCGTAACAGCTACCCAGATAAGACGATTTACCAAGTCGGGAGCGACACCGGTAACTTGGCATGGCTCGCAAACGTTCAAGAAATTGAACCGGCTGCTTATCAAGGTGCATTAGTGATTGTGACTGATACAGCCAACTCACCTCGGATTAGTGGTGAGACGTTTAACTTAGGCGCTGAATTAATCAAAATTGATCATCATCCCAACGATGATCCTTATGGGGATTTAAACTGGGTGTTACCTGATGCCTCAAGTACCTCAGAAATCATTATTGACATCGTCAATAACAGCGAAGGCCACTTACAATTCAATCAAGCAGCTGCGCGTGTTTTATACGCCGGGATTGTTGGTGATACGGGGCGCTTCATGTTTAATTCAACCAGTCCACATACCATGGAATGTGCCGCCCAAATGATGACGTTTGATATTCACCATGATAAGCTCAATCAAAAGATGAACGAAATCACGTTGGAACAAGCCAAATTACAAGGGTACTTATTCGATCAACTTCAAGTGAACGACCAACAAGTCGCCTACTTAGTGGTTGATCGCGCAACCCAGGACCGGTTACATGTTGAACCGCAACAAGTACACTCGATTGTTGGAACACCCGGTCGTTTGAAAGGGGTATTAACGTGGGTCATCTTCGTGCAACAAGCAGATGACACTTACCGCGTGCATTTCCGCTCAAAGGGCCCAATCATTAATGAACTAGCGAAGCAACATGATGGCGGTGGTCATCCACTCGCTAGTGGCGCTAAGGCAGCTGATCAAGCTGAAATCGACATAATTATTGCAGAATTATCAGCGCTAGCCGCGCAGTACACTGAATAGACGCAGATCCAGATTTACCGGATTCAAACAATAGAAAGCAGGACTTTATGGATAATCAATTTACACAATTTAATCTAAAACCCGAAATCATTGCGGCTTTAGACGACATGCACTTTACAAAACCCACGGCGGTTCAACGGCGTGTGATTCCAGCCATCAACGCTGGTAAAAGTGTTATCGGTCAATCACAAACGGGGAGTGGGAAAACCCACGCGTTCTTATTACCCCTTTTAAATAAACTGGTGCCTGAAAAAGACGAAGTTCAAATCGTCATCACAGCCCCAAGTCGCGAATTGGCTTACCAAATCTATACGGCTGCCGAATTAATCACTCAACACATGACGGGGGATATTCGGATTGGTCGTTATGTTGGTGGGACTGACAAGCAACGCCAAATCGAAAAACTCGAACAACATCAACCACAGATTGTGATTGGGACTCCTGGTCGAATTTTAGATTTAATCAAGAGCAAGGCGCTTAAGATTTATACAGCGAAGATCTTGGTCATCGATGAAGCGGATATGACACTTGACATGGGCTTTTTGAAGCCAGTTGATGACATCGCTAGTCGTTTGCCAGAAGACTTACAAATGATGGTCTTCTCAGCAACCATTCCTGATAAGTTACAACCCTTCTTACAAAAATACATGCACAATCCTGTGATTGAAGAAGTTAAAAACGAAACTGTGATTAGCCCAACAATCGACAACTGGTTAGTGCCAACGAAGGGGAAAGCCCTCAACCAAACCATTTATTCATTATTGACGATGGGCCATCCTTTCATGGTCTTGGTTTTCGCTAATACGAAGAGCAAGGTTGATGACATCCACCGTTATTTACAATCACAAGGCTTGAAAGTCGCTAAAATTCATGGTGATATTCCACCACGCCAACGTAAACGGATTATGAAAGAAATTCATAACTTAGACTATCAATATGTTGTGGCAACTGATTTAGCGGCCCGCGGTATTGATATCGAAGGGATTAGCATGGTCATTAATGCTGAAGTCCCACGTGAAGATTTAGAATTCTTCATTCACCGGGTTGGTCGGACTGGTCGGAATGGTCTTAAAGGAACCGCGATTACGCTTTATGGTCCAGATGATGAACAAGCCGTTGCACAAATTGAAGCAATGGGTATCAAGTTCACACCAAAGACATTTAAAGATGGCGAATTGGTCACATCATATGATCGGAACCGTCGTAAAAAACGGGTAGCTACCACGCATGAATTAGATGTCGGCATGAAAGGGATGGTCAAAAAGGCCAAACTTAAACGCAAACCCGGTTATAAGAAAAAGATTAAAGCAGCCATTAAACAAGATGCACAAAAGAAACGCCGGATTGAACAACGACTTGAATTACGTGAAAAGAAACGTCAAAACAAGAAGCAAAATAGCTAGTTAATTCATAATCGAGGTGGCTGTGATGCATGAAAATGACTTACAATTACTGAACTGGTTATCGTTATCCGAAGAAGCACGGCGCGCTAATTTTGGCCAGGTGTTGCGCTACTTTGTTAGCCCGCTGATTCCAATTGAAGCGATTCAGAGTGAGACCGCAACGATTGGCACTCAAGTATTTCAAACTTACAGTGCCCGGCTAGCTGGGCAGCAGTTTATTTTTATCCCCGGCCAAGCTAATGTGCAGTTGGGATGGCAAGCAGGGGCAGCCCACTTAGCACCGAGTGAGTGGTTTGCACAAACTAAACGTACGTTACTAGTTGATCAAGGACTCGTTTGGGCGACGCAAGCGGATGTCAATCAATACGTTGATCAGATGACATCAGAATATCGGATTGTTAATATGGCACCGATGTTAGTGGCACAAACACCAATTTCAAGTGAGTGGGTACTCCAAGGCGAGTATGAAACGACAACAGGACGTTTTAATGGAAACCAACTAGTTGGGCGTCAGTTTTTGGCGGAAATCCAAAATACCTTGTTTCGGGCGCGGCGGGAACAAAATTCAGCTGAAACACTTGAAAGTGCGCACCTAATTTTACAAGCGGGTGGGCGACCAGATTGTTACCAAGTGTTTGAAAAAACTAATGGTGACGAAAGTGAACTACGCCAGACATTGCGGCGGCGCGGTTTTGATCTGGTGAGTGTTGATCAGTATGAATGGCTTAAAGGTGCAGGGAGTAAGACGTTGTGGTTAAGTGGTAATCACTTACCACGACCGACTCAGCGCCAGCAGATGCCATTTGGGTTGCAAGCAACAGCCGCTGACGGTTATGAACTTACTCAAGATCCACTTGTTTATAAGGGTGGTGCTTGTGTGACAGGGGGACGGTATAGTTTGGAACAATGGTTGCCTGAAGCACCCGCCTATGAATCTGGGATTCAAACGGCGGCATTGGGCAATCCGACGCTTCAGTGCTACTATCGGCCTGCGATTACCGTTACCTTGGATTAGTTGACAATTCAGCAAATCTTTTTTATACTTTGGAAGTGTTGGGATATACGCAACGAACTGACGGAGACAGGAACGCCTTTCTAGACTGAGAGAAGGTGCCGCCATTGGTTGACGTGCTCCCCAACATCACAAACAATTCAATAAACTCATAAAGAGGTTAACGACTAACATCGTTGCAATCAAGGTGGTACCGCGCTTTTGCGTCCTTGAAATTGCAGCGGTGTTTTATTTTTTTGAAGGAGCAAACATGATGAAAAAACTAACCAGTGCGCAAGTGCGCCAAATGTTCTTAGATTTCTTTAAAGAAAAGGGTCATGATGTCGAACCAAGTGCATCGCTTGTCCCAGATGATGATCCGACATTATTATGGATTAACTCAGGGGTTGCGACCCTAAAGAAGTATTTCGATGGTCGCGTTGTACCTAATAATCCACGGATTACCAATGCACAAAAGAGTATTCGGACCAACGATATTGAAAATGTTGGGAAGACTGCTCGTCACCATACTTTCTTCGAAATGCTCGGCAACTTTTCTGTCGGGGACTATTTCAAAGAAGATGCGATTCCATGGGCTTGGGAATTCTTAACCAGCGACAAGTGGATTGGTTTCGATCCTGAAAAATTATACGTGACGGTTTATCCTAAAGATCAAGATGCGCACCGGATTTGGCATGAAAAAGTCGGTTTGCCAGAATCACACATCATTGAAGTTGAAGATAATTTCTGGGATATCGGTGAAGGCCCCTGTGGCCCCGATTCAGAAATTTTCTACGATCGTGGTCAAAGCTTCAACAACGTTAGCGAAGATGATCCTGAAAACTATCCTGGTGGCGAAAACGAACGTTATCTGGAAGTTTGGAACATCGTATTCTCAGAATTCAACCATTTACCAAACGGCGAATATGTTGAACAACCCCACAAGAACATTGATACGGGGATGGGCCTCGAACGACTTGTTTCAGTGATTCAAGAATCCCCAACCAACTTTGAAACAGATTTATTCATGCCATTGATCGAAGCGACAGCTAAGATGAGTGACCACAAACAATACGGTCAAAATGCAGCTGATGATATTTCATTCAAGATTATCGCAGATCATGCGCGGGCTGTGACGTTTGCAATTGGTGACGGTGCAATGCCGGCCAATGAAGGTCGCGGCTATGTACTCCGCCGTTTAATTCGTCGGGCCATCTTAAATGGTAAGAAACTCGGCATCAACGACGCTTTCATGTACAAGTTAGTACCAATCGTTGGTGAAATCATGCAAAGCTATTACCCAGACGTATTAGCACAAAAAGAATTCATCGAAAAAGTCATCCGTTCTGAAGAAGATCGTTTCCGTGAAACCTTGAATGATGGTTTACGTTTATTGAACCAAACGATTGACAGTGTCAAAGCTGCTGGTCAAAGTGAAATTGCTGGGGCAGATGCTTTCAGGTTATTTGATACGTATGGTTTCCCAATCGAATTGACAACTGAATATGCCGAAGATGAAGGCTTAACGGTTGATCAAGCTGGTTTCGAAAGTGAAATGGCACAACAAAAATCACGTGCACGTAATGCCCGTAGTGATGAACAATCAATGGGGATGCAAAACGAACTTTTAATGGATATCAAAGTGGAAAGTACCTTCACTGGTTATACAACGCTTGAAACAGAAAGTAAGTTAAGCGTCATCTTACAAGATAATGCCGAACAACAAACGATTAAGAGTGGTACGGCGCAATTAATCTTCGACCAAACACCATTCTATGCTGAAATGGGGGGCCAAGTTGCTGATCAAGGGATCATTAAGAACCTAGCTGGGCAAGTAGTCGCTAAAGTGACTGACGTGCAATACGCACCAAACGGGCAACCATTACACACCGTTGAAGTGCTCGAAGAAATGATTAGTGGTGTCCACTATGTCTTATCAGTTGATCCAACCTTCCGCGGTGGCGTCATTAAGAATCACACCGCAACGCATTTATTGGATCAAGCCTTGCGTGATGTTTTAGGCGAACATACGCATCAAGCTGGTTCATTGGTTGAACCTGACTACTTACGGTTTGATTTTACGAACCTCGGTCAAGTCACACCAGATCAATTAGCCACTGTGGAAAAAATTGTGAACGAAAAAATTTGGGCTGCACTACCTGTGAATACTGTTGAAACCGATATTGAAACAGCTAAACAAATGGGGGCCATCGCACTCTTTACCGAAAAATATGGTAAGACAGTCCGAGTGGTTCAAATCGGTGATTACTCAATGGAACTTTGTGGTGGGACGCATGCTGCTAACACTGCTGATCTTGGTCTATTCAAGATTACGAGCGAATCTGGGATTGGTGCCGGGACGCGCCGGATTGAAGCCGTGACTTCAAAGGCAGCCTTCAAGTATTTGAATGACAAACAAGCCTTATTAAATGAATTAGCTGGTGAATTGAAAGTTGCTCAAACCAAGGATTTACCTAAGAAGATTCAACAATTACAATCTGACTTAAAAGCAGAACAAAAAGAAAACGAACAACTCAAAGCAAAATTTGCCCAACAACAAGCTGGCAATGTTTTTGAAAATGTCGAAACAGTTGGTCAATGGCGCTTAGTGGCTGCTGATGCAGAAGTTGCCGGAATGAACGAATTACGACAATTAGCGGATCAATGGCAACAAAAACAAATTTCAGATGTCTTAGTGCTCGCAACAGTTGCGGGAGATAAGGTTAGCTTGATTGTCGCGGTCGCACCTGATGCGATTAAAGCGGGGATTAAAGCCGGTGATTTGATTAAACAAATCGCACCACTCGTTGGTGGTGGCGGTGGTGGCCGTCCAGACATGGCCCAAGCTGGTGGGAAGAATCCAGCTGGGATCGCAGATGCTTTGGTAGCTGCTAAAACAGCTTTAGCGAACGCTTAACTTATAACGGGATTGTCGTCAATTTTTTATTGATTGCAATCCCGTTATTTTTTTGTTCTTTTTGTTAATCAATTTAGCGAAATGTGTTATAGTTATCTCTCATCTGCATTCTGCTAAGAGAGGGGAGAGTTGTACTTTGTCCTGTTTTCGAGTAGAATATGGTTGTATAAGTAGCGAAAAGTTGAGGTGTTGAGAGATGAATCTAGATAAAACAGTCCATTTTGATTTTGGTAAAAACAGCCCCAAGAATGTTCATGAAACATTAACGACGGTCTATCAGACATTAGAAGAGAAGGGCTACAACCCAATTAATCAGATTGTAGGTTATCTGTTGTCCGGTGATCCAGCATACATTCCGCGCTATAATGATGCTCGTAATTTAATTCGCAAGCACGAACGTGATGAGATTATCGAGGAATTAGTTAAAAATTATTTGGATAAGGAAACGACGAAATAATGCGCTTAATGGGATTTGATGTAGGATCAAGAACGGTTGGCATTGCGATTAGTGATCTATTGGGCTGGACAGCTCAAGGGGTCGAGATTATTCGCATCAATGAAGATGAATCAGAATTTGGGTTAGACCGCGTCAAGGAATTGGTTGCAGAACATCAAGTGACTGGTTTTGTTTTGGGGTTACCCAAGAATATGAATAATTCGATTGGGCCACGGGCGCTTAAAGCGCAAGAATACGGGGCAATGCTGAGTGAACTTTTCCCAGAGATTCCGGTTGATTACATCGATGAACGCCTAACAACGGTTCAGGCTGAACGCATGTTAGTGGAACAAGCAGATACGTCACGTAAGAAACGGAAGCAAGTGATTGATAAGCTTGCTGCGGTGATGATTTTGCAGAACTACTTGGACGCGCACGGTCGCTTAACACAAGGCTAATAAATAAAACAATTAAGGAGTTTTGATGAATGACTGAAGATAACAAGAACATCCACCAAGATGAAGAACAACAAATTACACTAATCGACGACCAAGGTAACGAAGAATTATACCAAGTGCTCTTTACATTTGATTCAGAAGATTACGGTAAATCATACGTGCTATTGTACCCAACAAGCGCTGAAGAAGATGAAGAAGTTGATATCCAAGCTTTCTCATTCACATCAGACGATGCAGGCGATGCCAGCAAAGGTGACCTATTCCCAATCGAAGACGACGAAGAATGGGAAATGGTTGAAGAAGTACTAAACACATTTTTGGCAGACGACAACATGAAATAAGTGCGTTCAAACCGGTTATACTTTGAGGACTATGCTAGCCGCAGAAGTATGGTTTGAAAAGCACGTTAAAGAAAAGAAGTGCGTCATCAACGGGGAACTTCTGAGCATTTGCCTAACTTAGCGAATTGGCGATGCAATCGCCGATTTGATAAGTGTAGCAAAGCACAGGAAGTTGTTGATGAAAGCACGTTATCACTATCTATTTCAAAAAGGGTCCCGATAGCAATTAATTAAATTGCAGTCGGGACCCTTTTTTTATGTGGAGAAGGTGTGGGTTGAAACGTGCTTTTTAAAGCTGACTCTTGTGCTTAGCTTCGTATTGCAAACGACCGACTTTGTCGGTCATTCACAACACTGTGCTAATGCTCAGAGTCAACCCGCTTTAAACGTACTCTATAATAATTTTTTCGCTTTTTCCGTGTTAATAAAATGCAATTTAGCGAATTCGCCTAGGTAATCGATGCCACCTTGTGCGAGTAAATCTGCGGCGATTTGGTTAACTGCTTGATGATTGCCAAGCGGAATTTGGCGGCCCGCTTTTTTAGACAGTTCAAGCATTGATAGGTTGGCTTGGTGGCGTGCAATGATTGAAGCGGCAGCAACGGCGAGGTGAAATTGTTCCGCCTTGGTTGAGAAATAAACGTTCTCGCGTAAAACAACCGGTTCATTCTTCAAATAGTTGTAGTAAATGCCGCGTGGTTCGAATTGATCAATGAGGATGCCAGCGGGTTTTTCGGGTTGGATTTTTTGGAGGACTTTGAGGAGTGCGAAATTATGGCTGATGGCCTTCATTTTTTCGATGTTCATTGTGGCGTGTACTTCATTGTATTTCGGTGGCATGATGTTGACGATGTGATAGGGGAGTTTAGCCATCATCTTGATTGCCATCTGATCGATTTGTGCATCGGTTAGCGTTTTGGAATCCGCGACGCCTAGGCTATTGACGAACGCCAGATTTTCTTGGCTGACATAGACGGCGGCGATGGTCAGCGGACCGAAGTAGCTTCCGTTACCAACTTCATCTGAGCCTAAAACGGACCATTTGGCAAAATCAGCTGGTAAAACATCGCCTTTGGCGGCTTTAGGCTTAGTACGGCTAGCAGATTTTGCTTTGCTAGGGGCAGCGGTGCCCCACTTAGCAGCTTCTTGTTCGGCACTAGCGCCTTGGAAAAGTACTTTGCCAGATTTATAGCCGGTAATGCTTAGTCCATTGGCTTGGTGCGCAAAAACGGCCCCCGGCGGTAGTTGACGGTTGGTCGGATAATTTTTTTGAATAGTAGTTAATTGTGAGGGTGTCACTTTAATGACTGCTTGCATACGATTGGCTCCTTAATGAGTGGCAAATGAAGAGATTCGGAGTAAAATTGCCACTTTCCCTTATTTCATGATAAAATAGTTCAGTTGAACTAGCAAATAAAATTAGAGTGCGACTGCAGATGGTCATACTCTGAGGATTAGTATAGACTCGTGAATAAGCGACGAAGTCGATTGTTTGCGAGGCGTAGCTAACCGGAAGAAGAGGGCTTATGGAGCACGTTTCAGAATATTTTATCCAATCAATCATACACACATCCGCGCCACAAAACGCGTATCTAAGGGGAACTCATGTTAAGTCTAATTATTATCTTAATGCTGTTATATGCCATTTACACAGGGGTCAGACGGGGGGTTATCATGCAAGCCGTCTACACGATTGGCTACTTTATCGTCTTTTGGATTGCCAAAGCGATGAGCCAAACACTAGGGCCTAAGCTAAGTTTAATGGTGCCATACCCATCGGCAACTGAAGACAGCTATTTTGCATTTTTCCAAAAGAGTATCGGGTTATCACTCGATGATGCGTTTTATATCGGCGTCGCCTTTGTCCTCGTGATGTTTATCGGTGGCTTGTTGGTGCGCTTCATCGGACTATTGTTGAATTCATTGACTTATATGCCAGGTTTGAAGCAATTTAACAAGGCAGCCGGTGGACTTTTGAGTTTCTTGGTCGTTTACGTGGGGCTCTTTTTGCTCCTCTACGTGCTGGCTTTAGTGCCAGTCGATGGCTTACAGAAGACATTGGAAAACTCGACAGTTGCGCGCGTCATTGTCTTACACACACCAGTCCTCACCTCTCAAGTGACGAGCTGGTGGATTGCTGGCTAAAATGGATAGTGCAGTTGGGGCTGACGGAAGTCGCCCCTTTTTTAGAAGGAGCTAACTTAAATGAATCATAAAATATTACAAACACTAGAATACGATAAAATTAAACAAATGCTTCAAGGCCATGCCATCACGGCGTTTGGTCAAGAACAAATCACACAATTAACCCCCTCCAACGATGCGGAATTGATTCAAGAACGCTTGGACCAGACCAAAGATGGGGTCGATATTGAACGGCTAAAAGGTGGCATTCCTTTGCCACAGTTAGATAATATTCGTCCGCACCTGAAACGAATCGAAATCGGTGCGACTTTAAACGGTACCGAACTCGCGCAAGTTGGGCGAGTTTTACGTGCGACTTCTGCGGTTGTGCGTTTCTTTGATGACTTAGAAAAAGATGAATTAACCTTAAAGGCGTTGCCAGACTTAGTTGCCCAATTGGTGACTTTACCGCAACTAACTGAAAAGATTAGAAGTTCTGTTGCTGATGATGGCGCCGTTTTAGACACGGCTTCAACCAAGTTGCGTGGCTTACGGACTAGTTTAAAACAATTGGAAGGCCAAATCAGATCGCGGATGGCAAGTTATACACACGGTGCTAAAGCTAAATATCTGAGTGATTCGATTGTCACGATTCGGAATGACCGCTATGTCATTCCTGTTAAGCAAGAATACCGTGGCCAATTCGGCGGCGTTGTGCATGATCAGAGTGCTAGTGGTCAGACCCTTTTCATGGAACCACAAGCCCTCATGGAATTGAATAACCGCTTGCGCCAATTACAAATTGAAGAACAACAAGAAATTGAACGGATTTTGGCGGAATTATCGGAAGCCATCATGCCAGAACGCCACAATATTTTAGCCAACGCTGAATTATTGGGGCAACTCGATTTTGTCAATGCTAAGGCTCAACTTGCTAAAGCGTTGAAGGCCACTGAACCGCTGATTAATTTAGAAAACCATGTTGAACTCAAACAAGCACGGCACCCATTAATCGACCCAGCTAAAGTCGTTGCTAATGACATCGCGATTGGGGCGGATTATCAGGCCATCGTTGTTACGGGTCCCAATACCGGTGGGAAAACCATCACGTTGAAAACATTGGGCTTAGTCCAAGTGATGGCACAATCTGGTTTATTTATCACTGCGCGTGAAGAGAGCCAAGTCGGCGTCTTCTCGGATATTTTTGCTGATATTGGTGATGAACAATCAATTGAACAGAACTTGAGTACGTTCTCAGCGCACATGGAAAATATCATTCAGATTCTCCAACATATCGATGATCGTAGTTTGGTCTTGCTCGATGAATTGGGGGCAGGGACTGATCCACAAGAAGGGGCGGCTTTAGCCATCGCTATCTTGGATCAAATTGGGATTGTTGGCGCTGATGTCGTTGCTTCAACCCATTATCCAGAATTGAAAATTTACGGTTACAATCGGCCACAAACGATTAATGCTAGCATGGAATTCGATGTTGCTACCTTACAACCAACGTACCGTTTATTAATTGGGGTGCCTGGTCGTAGTAATGCGTTCGATATTTCAACACGACTTGGTTTACCAAGTACAATCGTCCAACAAGCCAAACAATTGATGAACGATGAAAGCCAAGATTTAAACAATATGATTACCGATCTCGAAAATCAACGTAAGGCAGCCGAAACGGAATACCAAGCCTTGCGCCATGAATTATCAGAAGCCACTGATTTACATCAACAGTTATCCAACGCTTATCAACAATTCTTCGAAGACCGTGAAACAGAAATGACGAAGGCGAAAGAAAAAGCGAATGCAATCGTCGAAAAAGCTGAAGTTAAAGCAGACAAAGTGATCACCAAGTTGCGGGATATGCAGATGAATCAAGGCGCCCAGATTAAGGAAAATCAATTAATCGATGCGAGGTCGGAATTAGGGCAATTGCACCAAGAAACAACCTTGAAAAAAAATAAAGTATTGCAACGAGCAAAACGACGTCAAACCCTTAAAGAAGGCGATGATGTTTTAGTTACTTCATACGGTCAACGTGGGACATTAGTCCGGCAAATCGATGCCAAGAACTGGGAAGTTCAAATGGGCATTATCAAGATGAAGATTGCTAATGAAGACCTCGAGAAACAAAAGGTCGTTGAGGATAATCGACCTCAACGACACGTGACAACTGTCAACAGCGGTGGAGCGCGGCATGTTAAAGCCCAACTTGATTTGCGGGGCAAACGCTACGAAGAAGCAATGGCTGAAGTCGATCAATATGTCGATGCGGCCTTGTTAGCGAACTACCAACAAGTGACAATCGTCCATGGGAAAGGCACCGGTGCAATCCGCCAAGGTGTCCAGGACTACCTAAAAGGCAATCGCCAAGTCAAAAAATACGAATACGCCCCAGCAAACGCAGGCGGCAATGGCGCAACAATCGTAACATTCAAATAGAGTGCGGAAGCAGGCAGTTATACGCCGAGGATTAGCATAGGCAGCCGAATGACCAACTTGTTGGTCGTGTGGCTGGTGTAGCTAACCGGAGGAGTATGCCTGCTGGAGCACGTTTACGCCCCCAATCCAACCAGTCCTTTCTGGTTTTGAGTGGGAGTGTTTTTTTAGGCTTGTTAGATTAAACGGGGATGAAATAGTCCGTTTGTAACGAATAATAAGCGAGTTAAGTTGTTATTTACGCCATATAGGAGTATTATAAAAAATAATATGTTTTGTACAATTGAATGGAGGGCAAAGAATAATGGTTGAAGTATTGACAGATAAAAATTACGAAGAAGAAACAAAGAGTGGCGTTGTCTTGACAGACTTCTGGGCAACTTGGTGTGGTCCTTGTCGGATGCAATCACCTGTTATCGAATCATTGGCAGAAACTAACGACAAAGTTAAGTTCAGTAAAATGGATGTGGATGCTAATCCAGAAACGCCTGCTAATTTCGGAATTATGGCGATTCCAACGTTAGTGGTTAAAAAAGATGGTCAAGTTGTTGAAAAAATTACTGGCTTCCATAATAAGGAACAACTAGAAACGATTTTGGCACAATATACCGACTAATTATTAAAACACCTACTATTCAGTAGGTGCTTTTTTTATGTGACAGCGTGTGACAAAAATGTTAGTGGTTGTTTAATAAACGTTGTGGTAACTTTAATGATGAACAAAATGATGAAAATCAAAAAGAGAGAGAAAGAGATGGTGAAAAAATGGGTCAAAAAATACTTAATTTTTGGAATAAACCGGCCGTCAATTTCATTGGCAAAACCATAATTTATTTTGTTATTCTGCTAATTCTACTTTATTTATATGATTACAGTGGTATCGGTAGTCCTAAATTTATCTACAATGAATTCTAATGAAGGAGCGTCGTTAAAATGAAAAAGAATATCATTCAACAAATTGATGCAATTGCAATTGACCAACCACAAACTGTGGCTTATCAATTAGGCACGACGCAACACACTTACGCCGACTTAAAGGCTGCTTCAGACCGGATTGCTCATTTCATTCAAAGCCAAGACTTGCCAGCTAAAGCACCGGTGATTATCTTCGGTGGCCAAAACTTCGAGATGGTGGCAACTTTTCTAGGTGCTGTTAAAGCAGGCCATTCTTATATTCCAGTGGAACAACATTCAGATCCAGCGCGGATTAAACAGATTGAATCAGTCGCAACGCCGGCTGCTGTCCTATCATGGGCTAGTGAAACAGCAATTGATGTTAATATGCCCGTTTTCGCAGAAACTCAATTGACAGATGTGATTGCAAACGGAGCAACCAATTATGATGCTAGCCAAAGTGTGCAAGGGAATGAGAATTTCTACATCATCTTCACGTCAGGGACAACAGGGTTACCTAAAGGCGTCCAAATCAGCGAAAGCAATTTACAAAGTTTCGTTGACTGGGCCAACCCAGCTTTCAACGTTGCGGATAACAGCCGCGTTCTAATTCAGGCCCCATACTCATTCGATTTATCAGTCATGGATTTATTTCCCGGGTTATGCTCAGGTGCAACCCTCGTCGTTTTAGAAAAAGCTGTGACGGACAACTTCAAGACGTTATTTGAAGTCTTGCCAACTCTTAAGGTGAACGAATGGGTTTCAACACCATCTTTTGCAGAAATCTGCTTATTATCACCAACATTTGATAGTGAACATTTTCCAGAATTAAAACAATTCGTCTTCTGTGGGGAAGAATTAACGCATCAAACAGCAACGAAGTTAATCGAACGTTTCGGTGATGCGCAAATCTTTAATACTTACGGTCCAACCGAAGCAACGGTTGCGATGACCAGCATCGAAATTACGGCGGAGGTCTTAGCGACTTACGACCGACTACCAATCGGCTACACAAAGGCTGATACTCAAACTGTCGTAGTGGACGAACAAAATAATCCAGTCACAGTTGGCCAACCTGGTGAACTCTTAATCAGTGGCCCAAGTGTTTCAAAAGGGTACTTGAATAATCCTAAAAAAACAGCTGCAGCCTTCTTCGAAAAAGACGGGCAACGTTTCTACCATTCAGGCGATTTGGTCACCCAAAACGAAGATGGCTTGCTCTTTTATAAAGGGCGGACCGACTTCCAAGTTAAGATGCACGGTTACCGGATTGAACTAGAGGAAATCGACCATCACTTAAGCCAATTAGCAGCCGTTCATCAAGCATGTACTGTACCGCGCTACAACAAAGCCCATCAAGTCACCCAATTGATTGCCTATGTTGTGCCAGCAGACGGTCAAGAAGCGGGCAATGATTTAACGAAGACGTTAAAAGCAGAACTCGCTGAAAATACGATGGACTATATGATTCCGCAACGATTTGTTTATCAAGAAAAATTACCATTATCCGTCAATGGGAAGATTGATCGTAAAGCGTTGATTAAAGAGGTTAATGGCAATGCTTAATTTACAACCGTACGCGAATCCGAACTACTTTCTCATTCTAGGTGCGGCGTTAATTCCGTTAGTGATTGGCTTACTTAACGGCAAACGTTGGCATGTTTATGAGACACTTGTCTCACTGCTCTTTTTGATCCTAATCTTTGACGGGGATAAGGTTCACCAGGGAATTGCCTTGATTAGTTATGTCCTGTTCGAAGGAGCACTGATTTGGGGATACACTGTCTATCGTCAAAAGCACAACAACACCTGGCTATTCGATCTGGCTGTTATCTTAGCGATTATGCCGCTAGTGATTGTCAAGTTCGTGCCATTCTTAAATCCGGGTAGTAATTCAATTCTTGGCTTCTTGGGGATTAGTTATCTGACATTTAAGTCAGTTGGGATGATTATGGAAACCCGTGATGGCAGTATTAAGAAATTTGAACCATGGTTATTCTTACAATTTATGCTATTTTTCCCGACGATTTCATCAGGACCAATTGACCGTTATCGTCGTTTCAAAAAAGATTACCTAAAAGTTCCTGATCGTGACCATTATCTCGACTTACTGGGTAAGGCAGTCCACAACTTCATGTTGGGATTTGTGTATAAGTTTATGCTCGGTTACTTATTCGGGACCGTGTTACTCCCTAAAGTTGCGCATTTAGCAATGGCGAGTCGCGGTGGGTTCCTTGATATCTCATGGGGGCTTGTTGGTTACATGTATGTTTACAGTATGTATTTATTCTTCGATTTTGCGGGCTACAGTTTATTCGCTGTTGCGACAAGTTATGTGATGGGTGTTGAAACGCCAATTAACTTTAACAAGCCATTTGCATCAACCAATATCAAGGAATTCTGGGATAGATGGCATATGACATTATCATTCTGGTTTAGAGATTACATCTACATGCGCTTAGTGTTCTTCTTGATGAAACATAAGATTACCAAGAACAAGGTCCTCATTGCCAATCTCGGCTATTTAACACTCTTCTTATTGATGGGCTTCTGGCATGGGTTGACATGGTACTACATTGTTTACGGCTTGTTCCACGCCATCTGGATCATCCTTACCGATGTCTGGTTGCGTTTCAAGAAGAAACACAAGGATCACATTATCAGCAATCGGTGGACGAACTACTTAGCAATTTTTGCAACGTTTAACACCGTTTGTCTCAGTTTTCTAATTTTCTCAGGCTTTTTGGACCGGTTATGGTTCCACTAAGACCTACACACTAAAGGAGCGATTTAATCATGGACGTAGAAAATACAGTAGTAGAAATTTTAGCAGATTTAACAGGGAACGACGATATTAAAGACGATATGGATATGGAATTATTCAAATCAGGGACATTAGATTCAATGGCAACTGTGCAAATGTTACTTGAATTACAAGGCCAATTAGATATTGAAGTACCTGTTTCAGAATTCGATCGTGAAGCATGGTCAACACCTAACAAGATCATTGCTCGCGTAAAGGAATTGCAATAAAATGTTTAAACGTTTATGGCAAATTTTCGGCCCGGTTTTAGTGGCCGGTCTCTGCTTAACAGCCTTATTACTATCACCTCTTCGATTAGGACGACCTAGCGAAAAGACGTTGTCGACAGCGGCGACGTCATTATCCGCCAATGTGCTAAAAGGGGAAGCCATCAAAGATGCTGCATTTAACGACAACTACATTCCGATGATTGGTTCATCCGAACTATCCCGAATGGACGCGTTACATCCATCTGTTATGGCAAACAAGTATGATTGGCAAAATAAGCCATTCCTACTAGGGGCACCAGGGACTCAGTCATTGACCCACTTTTTATCACTTCAAGCGACTGGTAATCACTTGAACGGTAAAAAGGCCGTCGTCGTTATTTCGCCACAATGGTTTGTACCACAAGGGGTAAAACCTGAGATGTTCGATTTCTTCTATTCACCACTACAAACCAGTTATTTCTTAATCCACGCGAAGGATTCTGAAAGTACGCGGTATGCAGCGAAACGAATTCTAGAACTCACAAGTGATACAACCAACGGGGTAATGCGGGATGCATTGAAGAACAAAGCTCTAGGCATACCTTTAACGGAGACGCAAAAAGTATACATTAATAATGTGAAACGCCCAGCGTTACAACATCAAGATCAACTCTTCAGCCAATTATTCATTCGGGGTCGTGAACGCGAATTGCGTAAAGGCTTGAAGGTGTTA
This sequence comes from Latilactobacillus sp. VITA-14, assembly GCF_046580785.1. Lineage (NCBI taxonomy): Bacteria > Bacillati > Bacillota > Bacilli > Lactobacillales > Lactobacillaceae > Latilactobacillus > Latilactobacillus sp. VITA-14. The sequence goes on along the minus strand of NZ_JBJKTM010000004.1, from coordinate 42,497 downwards.
CCAAAACAACCTGATAACATGCAACTTGATCAAGTCGCAACGGAATTAGGACAAAAAGTAACGGGTGATAATCCGTTTGGCATTCAAAATAGTTTTTACAAAAAACGGGTTAAACCCAATGTTGGTAAATTGAAGGGTGAACAAAGTCACTTTAACTATGAAAGTTCACCTGAGTTTGCTGATTTCCAATTGATGTTAGATTACTTCGCAGCCCATAAAGTATCTGTTCAATTCATCATTCCACCCGTTAATGCGCGTTGGGCCGCTTATACAGGGCTCTCACAAGCGATGTTGAATCGTTTTGATAAGAAGATTCAATATCAATTGAGAACGCAAGGCTTCAACAACATTGTTGATATGACTAACGACGGTAATGAACAATTCTTCATGCAAGATACGATTCATCTTGGCTGGCGTGGCTGGTTGAAAGTTGATCAAAAACTCCAACCATTCATGAGAACGAAAAAAGCAAAAGCAGTGCACTATGACATGTCAAACGACTTCTTAAGTCGCGACTGGCAAAACGTCAGCGGCAATAACGTCCATGACTTTGATTAGAGTGAGACAGAGCCGGTTATCACTTGAGGATTAACACAGAACGGTGAATGATAGCGAAGCAATCATTTGACGTTCGGGGTTAACCGGAAAGAGATGGCTCAAGGAACACGTTTAGATTAGAGTGAGACAGAGCCGGTTATCACTTGAGGATTAACACGTTTAATATGCTAAGTATTCAAAAAGGGTAGGAACAAAATTTAATTTTGTTCCTACCCTTTTTTTTATAGCACATGCTTATCTGTGTTTTCTATGCATTTCTCGTCGACTTGGTAAGTCTGCCACGCGGGTTCTTGTGTAGTGTGGTGTTTCTTCAGAAGTTGGCTTGTTTTCTGGTTCCACCGGTTCAGGAACAACTGGTGTTTCTGGAACGGATTCTGGTTCTAGTGTGGGAGCAGCCACTTCTTCAGGGGCTGCTTCAACAGGTTGTGTCATCACAGGTGCTGGTTCTTCTTCAACAGATTCTGATTCACTTGGTACAGATGCGACTTGTGATGCATCAACCGTTAAATGAATGGCTTCGACTGCTTCGTCTTCAATTGGTGCTTTTGAATCTGTTTGGACGAAAATCGTTACGTTTTTTTTATTTTCAATGGTTGCTTTGGCTTCAGTCACAATCCGCAATTGTTGTTCGAGGATTTGGGCAACGAAGCCGGCTTCTAATTGGAAGTCAGGAGTATCGAAATCCGCAATCCGTGAAGCGACAATCGGGCCTGTTAATTCGAAGAAGTATTGTTCCTTCTTCTGTTTCTTAAGACTGAGATGGCCGAAGTTGATTTGTTCGAAGAAGGCACAGAGGTCTTCGAAAGAATCGAGTGGGAATTGCAAAGCGAGTTGCTTACCGGCCCAATAGCTGATGGCGTCATTTTCGGCCCCAAGAATTGATGGTAACAAGATATCCCGTAATGTTGCCTGTGTCAGATATGATGCAGTTTGTGGATTTTGGGCGAGTTGTTCATAGCGTGATTGAGTCACAGTGGCACTCCTTTATGGTTCGTTTTTTATAAGTACTCCTATTATACCGCGAAAACTCTTTATTTTTTATAAAAATTAACGCCAACTGTGAATTGCCGGCCGTGCCCGTTGTTTTAGTTGAATTTTGCACCGAAAAAAGAGAAAATAGAGGTTACGAGTGTATCCTGAAATGAAAAGAGAAATCTAATATGCAAAAACAACCCATTGGTTTTATGGATTCAGGTGTGGGGGGCCTAACCCTCTTAAAAGAGGCGCTTAAACGTCTACCCAACGAAGACATGGTCTTTATCGGGGATCAAGCGCGCCTACCATATGGTGAAAAGCCGGCGGAAACCGTGCGCAAATTTGCGTGGCAGATGACCAATTTTCTACGGGGGCAAAATATTAAAGCATTGGTTGTCGCCTGTAATACCGCAACGGCGGCCGCCTTACCTGATTTACAAGCGCAATTGACGATTCCTGTAATCGGTGTGATTGCACCAGGTAGCCAAGCGGCATTGGTAACGACCCGTAATCGGCATGTCGGGGTAATTGCCACGACCGGAACGATTAACAGTGGCGCATATGCCTATCAACTAAAGGCACTCAAACCGGAGACACACGTCACGAGTTTGGCTGCGCCGACTTTTGTACCGATGATTGAAGCAAACCAATTGAGTGGCGAAACTGTGCAAAACACGGTTGACGAAACCCTCGCGCCATTAAGCGGGACGGGAATTGATACGCTAATTCTCGGCTGTACCCACTTCCCATTATTAACTGCGGCGATTCAAAAGACAGTTGGACCGGCAGTCACGCTGGTTGACCCCGCGCATGCCGCTGTTGATAGTTTGATTCAGGCATTACAAGATCGCAATCAGTTGGTGGCCGATGCAACAGCTGGGCAACTACACACCTATACGACCGGATCTGTAACCAATTTCGAAGCAATCGCGCGTCAATGGTTAGCAATCCCAACTCTTGAAGCCCAACAAGTTATTATTAAGGAGGAAAAAAACGATGGTCCGAATGAATAATCGTGCTGATAATGATTTACGGCCAGTGCAAGTCACTTGGCGTTTTCTAAAGCAACAACCCGCTTCTGTTCTATGGCAACGCGGTGATACCAAAGTGCTCGCTGCTGTTCAACCTACAGAAGGTTCCTTGCAAGTCAATGGCAATGGCATAACAGCGCACCAATTAGAATGGTTGCAAACGACATTACGCCCCTTATTGGCAACCGAAGCACTCACTATCACCGTAACCTGTCTTGAAGATGGTGGCGGCTTATTAGCAGAACTCTTCAACGCTGTTTATTGCGCACTAACCTTATTACCAAAAGGCAAAGGCCCCAAACAAGTCGCTGCAGCCGTCACAGCAGCGATGGTCGCTGGTGAGTCACTCGGTGACCCAGACGCCGCGGAAAGCGACCTAGCGACTAGCTTGGTGACGATGGTGGCCACACCGCAGGAACAAATCATCGCCCTTGAACTCGGCGGACAACAAGCAGTCAATAGTAGTGAATTCAACGAACTTATTTTACGTGCGAGCCAAGGTGTGACGCGAACCAATGATCAACGTCAAGCTAGTTTTGAACGCGCCGTTCAACCGAATATCCAAGTGGCTGATACCGATGAACAAACAATCGTGATTGCCACGAAGAATCCAGGTAAGGCCCGCGAATTCGAATCCGTCTTCGCAGCGGAAGGGATTCAAATCAAAACATTATTAGATTACCCAGAATTGCCAAACATTGATGAAACTGGTTCGACATTTGAAGAAAATGCTCGCCTAAAGGCGGATCAAATTGCAGCGATCTTACACTTACCTGTCTTGGCAGATGATTCTGGTCTAATGGTTGATGAACTAGGTGGTCGTCCAGGAATTTATTCTGCACGCTTCTCTGGTGATCATAACGATGCCGGCAACAACGCGAAGTTGCTCTATGAATTAACGGGTGTGCCTGCTGAAAAGCGGACCGCAACCTTCCATACAACATTGGTTTTTGCTAAACCAGACCGACCAGATGAAGATTTAGTCGTTGAAGGTAACGTGAAGGGCCAAATTCTAGGTATTCCTCGTGGGGATAACGGCTTCGGCTATGACCCACTTTTCTACGTGCCAGAATTAGATGCAACGATGGCCCAACTCACGGTGGAACAAAAAAATAAAATCAGCCACCGCGCAAAAGCAATTGAGAACCTAGAAGATAAATGGAAAGAATGGATCAAAGACTAGCGTGCGACGGCAGGATCACGTTTAGATTTGGCTGATGTAGCTAGCCGGAAGAATATGTCGGAAGAAGCACGTTTCAAAAAAACAACGCCCCTTGGCGCCGAAAGGACTGTTTAGTATGCGTTTTGTTGTTGTGAGTGATAGTCATGGTGATCGCGATATTCTCGTGCAGTTAGTGGCGCAGTATCAAGATCAACCAGTAACCATGTTACATTGCGGGGATTCTGAATTAACAACCGATGATCCCTTGTTTAACCAAATGACCGTTGTCCAAGGCAATATGGATTTCAATGGTCAATTTCCAGCACAAGTTGTTGTCCCAGTTGCAAATGAACGAATCTTCTTAACGCACGGGCACTTGTATGGTGTAAATGGCGATTTAATGCGGCTTTTATTAGCGGCCCAAGAAAGCCAAGCTAATCTCGCGTTCTATGGGCATACACACCAATTGGCCTGTGAAATGCACGAAGGTGTGCTGCTCTTGAACCCTGGCAGCATTGCCCAACCACGTGGGCAGTTCCGTGACTTGAAAGGGACATACGCCGTTGTAGACGTCACACCTGACCAATATCAAATCCAGTACTACAATCGTCGGTTCGAACCCGTTTCGCAGTTACACTTTACATTTAAACGCGCCTAATTCTAAAGACTATCCAAAGTTTAGTAGCTATGGATGGTCTTTTGTGTTTGCTCTTTGTTACAATCTAAAAGTAGCATTAGTTTATTGGAGGCCAAGTGATGATTTCAGATGCATTTTCGAACTTATTATTAGAAAATAAAGAACACTTCTTAATTCCCGGTGAGGTTGTTGCGAGTGTTCAAGAAAGCAACTCCTTGGAACATGCGTTTATTCTACTAACCACGGTGAAATATTCGAGCATTCCCGTCTTAGACAACCATTCGAAGTTCAAAGGGATGTTGACGATGCCGTTAATTACCGAGACGATGCTCGGATTGAATAACCTCAGTTTCGAAAATTTGCGGAAGCTGACCGTTAAAGATGTCATGCAAACCGATGTCGTGACGATTAGAGATCCATATGATATTGAAGAAACGCTCCATCTCTTAGTTGATCACCCCTATCTGCCTGTGATTTCGGATGAAGGGGAGTTCACAGGGATTGTTACCCGGCGCGAAATGATGAAAAGCTTCAACCGAGTAGCCCATAATATCGAAAAAGAATACCAAATCGAGCCAATAACCGCAGAAACAACCCAAAAAGGACAATAAGGGTTAAAAAAGCGTCTTCCAGACACCAACGAATAATGTTTGGAAGACGCTTTTTGTTTTGGACTGAATCCAGCTTAATTACTGGTATATCAACATTTGTAAGCAAAATTAAGTTAGACGTAATGACTTTAAAAAATCCATGATAGTAGGTCATAACTCATGAGTTGTGACCCCTTTAATATAAAACCAGTTTACACCATTATTTAAGGACATACAAGTTTATTTTTCGTAATTATTCAAAAAATATATATTATCTAAACGTTGATATAATCGCATTTAAATGGATTTGTTCATAATATTTAAATTTCAAAAAAATTCGCGGACAAATATTTTATGTAATAAAGGTAATTATTAATAGAGGTCGCAACTCATGAGTTGTGAACCTCTTATATCGTTATATATTGTTCTTGGGTAATGATGGTTAGATGACTAATATTCACCCCTACATAGGCATTCTTGGGAGTCTAGCCTAGGGGGAAGTAGTGATACCGTCAAAGTTATGCCTGATGAACATAGTCAAAATATCGAAAAATTATCATGTAACAAAGTTTTAAAGGCATTAGAACTGGGAGGAAATTTGATATGCAAAAGAGAGTCGTCCATCTAATTTTAGCAATTATTTTCTTAACCACTACAATCGTACAGTCATTTGGTAGCGCATTAGCGGTGGCTATGAATAAGGAGACGGTGACAGCCAACACGACTTCTAAGATTGTGAACCCACGAAGCGCAATTGAAGGCGCGAGCTCAGTTTCTGAAAGCTTAGCCAGTTCGTTGCAATCACAATCGACAAGCAGTGCTTCAACAAGCTCAGATAGTAAGTCGAGTTCAAAGAGTTCTGATTCAGAATCGAGTTCAAGTACTTCTGAGAAAAAGGAAAGCGTTAAATCGACCACGAGTAAATCGGTGATTATTCAACCACGATACTGGCTTTCAGATTTGACTGATCCGGGCAGTGAATATCCAGACTTTTCGATTCCTTTATCTGGTCAAAACAACGTTACAACGATTGAAGATGTAGCTAACCCTGTTGATGGCAACGGTGACCAAATTGAAATTCCATATTCTTACAATGCTTTCCCGGTTTATATTCCTGGAGTTTCAAGTGAAACAGTGCATATGCCTGCTATAGATGAGTATGGATCGCTTGCTGGCGCGAACCTTAAATATGATGAAAATGGTCTAATTAAAGATAACTACATTGATTATAAAAAAGTGATGATATATAAAGACAGTGCGGGGAAAATGCATTGGATTGATATGAAGCAACGGTTTATTGGATATGAGAAACATGGTTGGTATAATGATGCGCCGGCATATCTTGACAATAACTTTACTTCTAATAGCACGGGTAAAAATAATTTAGGTACATTAATCAATGCTTGGGCAACTACTAAGATTGGTAAGGGAACGGATAAACCTGGTAAAGCTCCTGGATTATTGGGGATTACAGGGACTTACGACGCGTTGAATTTCTTCCCTGCTTATATTCCAAATAGTAATTCTGTCGGTGATGCAGCGATGCGATTACCTGGATGTAAGCTGATTCCTGAGACAACTTTTAAGAGAGGGTATAATGAATAAATCATCTCTCAAAAGGAAGGAATTTTTACATGCCAACTCGTTACGACAAAGAATTCAAACAAAACATTATCAACCTATATAAGCAAGGCGAATCAGCTGCCCAACTGGCCAGAGAATATGGCATTGGCTATTCAACAGTTCATAAGTGGATCCAGGGCCAGGCCAAAACTCAATCCGGTAAATCGCCAGACGAAATCATGGTTGTGTTTAGCATAATTATCTAAGGCTAATTTAGCTTGAAGCGGATTGTCACCAATCCCTACAGTGGTGTATAAACCGAGTTTTTGGCGGATCGTCGTTTGAATTAACCGTGCTACTTCACGAACGGAATTGCCAAACAGACGCCACGAATGGGTCATATCCAAAATGCTTTCATCAATTGAATAGGGCCAAACTTCCTTTTCAGCCGCAAACTGATGAAAAACTTGATTAATCTGCAAATTACGTTGAATATAAAGGTTCATGCGGGGTGGCACAACCCATAGTTGCGGGTCATTGGGTAAGTTATGTTTGCGGGAGACATTGGCTTTGATATGAAATAAGTGTTTAGCTTCGGGTGACGTGGCTAAAATTAGTCCTCCATTGGTATTTTCAACACAATTTTTAGCTCAATCAGACCTTTAACTAATTTACCTGATTGTTGCAATTTCTATATGTAGTGCTATAATGTAATTCTAACCACCATATATAGAGAAAGGACGATGATTAGTTACGGAAACCATAAATATCCTCTACATCAGCTTGAGTGGCAACACAAAATATTTTATTAGCAGACTGACAACATACTTTGAGAAAGAACGTCATGTTCAGGTTAGTTCCATTAATGTTAAAGAACACCCTGAATTCACCACTCTTGACCAGCCGTTTGTTACCTTCCTACCAGCCTTTATTAAAGGTGGTAATGGGGTTAATAACGGTTATACTGAAATATTAACTACTATTTTGGGAGATTACCTCGCGTACGAAGGCAATTACCAGCATTGCTACGGTATTATCGGTAGCGGTAATCGTAATTTTAATAAGCAGTTTGCACTCACGGCTAAACAATATGCTAAACGCTTCGGTTTTCCTTACATTACCGATTTTGAGCTACGTGGCACCGTACACGACATTCCTCGCATTGCCGATGCCATCTTAACCTATCGCGATCAATTCTGTTTTCAAACAACAAAGGAGTAATCCCTAATGGTAACTAGCACCCCAGAAATGGAAAATACCTATTTTTACTTAAATAACCTAGTAAATATCCCAAGCAACGGAGAAATTCCGCTACATTATGATCAAGAAGCCCTAAAGGCTTATTTCGAAGAGACAGTTAAACCGAAGACCAAGCAATTTGATTCGTTAAATGCCAAGTTAAATTACTTGGTTGACGAAGATTATATCGATCCAAGTATCCTGGAACAATACTCTCACAAGTTTGTGCAGTCCTTGTTCGACCAAATGAGAGACCATCACTTTCGTTTTCGCAGCTTTCTCGGTGCCTACAAGTTCTACACACAATATGCCATGAAAACTAATGATGGCCAGCAATTTTTGGAAGACTTTGTCGATCGCGTCGTCTTCAATGCCCTCTATCTCGCTAATGGTGATGAACAACTTGCCAATGACGTTGCCGATGAATTGATTTCACAACGTTATCAGCCTGCCACCCCCACGTTTCTCAACGCGGGTAAAAAACGGCGCGGTGAAATGGTATCATGTTTTTTAATCGATGTGGCCGACTCCATGCTCTCAATTGGACGTGGCGTTAATTCTGCCCTTCAACTATCTCGAATCGGTGGGGGCGTCGGCGTTAACCTGTCAAACTTGCGCGCCTCAGGTGATCCTATTAAGCAGATTTCCAACGCCTCGTCTGGCGTTATACCAGTGATGAAGTTACTTGAAGACTCATTTAGCTACAGTAACCAACTTGGGCAACGGAACGGCGCCGGAGTGGTTTATCTCAACGTCTTCCATCCTGACATCTTACATTTTCTGGATACCAAAAAGGAAAATGCGGACGAAAAAATTCGGGTGAAGACCTTGTCCCTCGGTTTGATTGTTCCTGATAAATATTATGAATTACTCAAGACTAACGAACCAATGTATCTTTTTAGCCCCTATGATGTCGAACGTGAATATCGTACGCCATTTGCTTACATCGATATCACCAAAGAATATAACAACATGGTCGCTAACCCCAATATTAAGAAGTCAGTCTTTAACGCGCGGAAACTAGAACAAAAGATTTCTCAACTCCAACAAGAATCTGGTTATCCTTACATCTTGAACATTGATACGGCCAATCAAACTAACCCTGTCGATGGCAAAATTATTATGAGTAACCTTTGTAGTGAGATCTTACAGCCTCAAGAACCGTCAAAACTTGATGATGACCTATCGTACAAGACAACTGGCACCGATATTTCATGTAATCTCGGATCAACCAATATCATGAATATGATTGACTCGCCGGACTTCGGTCACTCAGTTGAGGTCGCTGTTCGTGCGCTCACCCTCGTAACTGACACAACCGACGTTAAGGAAGTACCGACTGTTAAACATGGTAACGAACTTTACCACACGATTGGATTAGGGGCTATGGGTCTGCATACTGCCCTTGCACGCCACCAAATTGAGTATGGCTCACCAGAGGCCCTTGAATTTACTGATGCCTACTTCCTAGCTTTAAACTACTATTCACTCGTTACGAGCAATCGAATTGCCCGTGAACGCCACGAAACCTTCGCTAAATTTGACCAATCAAAGTATGCTGATGGCAGTTACTTCGATCAATACTTGAACGCAGACTTTGAATTTAAGAGTACCAAAGTTGCAGAGATTTTCAAAAACATTAAATTACCATCTGTTGCCGACTGGGAGGCCCTCAAACAGGCCGTCATGGCGGATGGTCTTTACCATCGTAACCGACTTGCCGTGGCACCGAATGGTTCCATTTCGTACGTCAATGAAACAAGTGCGTCACTTCACCCAATCACACAATTAGTAGAACAACGGCAGGAAAATAAAGTGGGATCAATCTTCTACCCGGCACCTTACCTGTCTAACGAAACTTTGCCTTACTACACACCCGCATATGATATTGATCAACGAAAAATTATTGACACCTATGCCGTAGCTCAAAAGCACATTGATCAAGGTATGAGTCTGACACTATTTATGCGTTCAGTTTTGAAACCTGACCTTTACGAGTGGAAGGACAATAACAATTTAAAGATGACAACCCGAGACCTTAACCGGTTACGGAATTACGCCTGGACAAAAGGCATTAAGTCACTTTATTACATTCGAACGTTTACAGAAGACGATGAAATTAAAACGGCAAATGAATGTGAATCATGCATGATCTAGGAAATTCACTTGGGGTCTTACCGTCCGTTTAACACACCGGCATACGTTATTGGGTCACAAGACCCATATACCCATGAATCCTAATTAAGGAGACGAACAAATAACGATGGACTACTTATACTACAAAGCAATTAACTGGGATGATATTAAAGATAATTTCGATAAATACATGTGGGAACGACTCACCACTAACTTTTGGTTAGACATTCGGATTCCCATCACGAATGATCAAACGGCTTGGCAACAGCTATCAGATACTCAACAACAGGCCATTACTCGTATGTTGGCAGGTACATCAATGTTAGCCGTCTACCAATCAGAAGTTGGCACCCCTGCTATTCGCCACGATCGGAGAACTCAACAAGAAGAATCCGTATTAAACACCATTACCTTTATGAAATCAGTCCATGCCAAAAGCTGTACGACCATTTTTCGGGCTCTGATTCCGGGTAACGATGGTGAAAGTTTTACTTGGGCAGATGATAATGCCAATCTGCAAGCTGAAATTGACCAACTAGCCCAAACGAGCACTAGCGATATGGCCTTACAGAAAAAAGCCCTTTTTATTCTGACTGAAACTGGGCTCTCGTTTGGTAAATACTGGACAATACTTCAAACACAGGATCTCGTCAATACTTACCAAATGTTGGCTAATATTCTCCGCGGTAGCGCCCTTTTTAGTGCTTATATTGGTTACAAATTTCGCCTCAGATTTGAAGAACTCACTGTAAGTGATCAAACCGAACTGCAGTATTGGATTAATACACAGTTTGATCAACTCATGCAAACTGAAAAAGACTTCTTAGAAGCTAACCTTGACGATGCCACCGAAGCCATCAATCTGGCCTCCTATGGTGCCAATCATGCATTAATGTTACTTGGCTTTAACGCTGTCTACGAAGTTCAACCGTCTTCACTAGTGGCGCAACTCAAAGAACTGATGATTGACCAAAATCAATTTTTGCAACAGGTAACGGCTTCAAACAATGAATCGGACACTGAAAAAATGACCGATAACGACTACGACTTTTAAGGAGCATTCAACTAATGAGCTATAAAACAATTAATTGGGACGTCATCGAAGACGAACTTGACGAATATGTATGGGATAAAGCAACGGCACAATACTGGCTGGATACGCGAGTACCTGTTTCTAATGATTTACGGGACTGGCGGACACTCTCTGGCACCGAAAAATCGGTTATCAATCGGGTTGTGGGTGGATTAGCCTTGCTGGACACACTCCAATCCGAAGAAGGAGTCGACGTGCTGCGGCCCGACGTTCGGACACGAAAAGAAGCAGCAGTCCTCAATGACTTTTTGATGATGGAGTCAATTCATGCCAAAAGCTACGGCACTATTTTGACATCTTTGAACGATCAAGCCACTGTTGACGAAGTATTCAAATGGATGAACAATAATCCCAGAATGCAATACAAAGCCAAACGGATCAATGATATTTATCAAACGGGAAACAACCTTGAAAAGAAAGTTGCAAGCGTCTTTCTTGAAGGAATTTTGTACTACACCAACTTTTTTACCCCACTTTGGTACCGTGGTAACAATAAGCTGGCAAATCTTTCTGAAGTTATCAAACTGGTGATCCGCGATGAATCTGTTCATGGTACCTACCTCGGCTACAAATTTCAATTGGGATATAACGAGCTATCGGCGACTGAACAAAAAACATTCAAAAAGTGGATGGATGAGTTGCTCGATGATCTCCTTGAGAATGAGTTTGCGTTCACCGAAGAAGTCTACGCGCCGATTGGTTTAGCGGAAGACGTTAAACAATTCGTTCACTACAACGCCAACAAGGCGCTCCAAAATATGGGCTTCGAATCTCGCTTCCCCAATGCTGAGATTAAAGATATCAACCCAATCGTAATGAACGGAATTTCAACCGAAACGGCCAATCATGATTTCTTTTCACAAGTTGGTGCTGGCTATCTAATGGGTAATGCTGAAGCTATGAGTAGCGGCGACTATGACTTCTAACATAGGCTTCTAGGCATAATTCAAATTTAAAAAAAGCCAATGTCCACAGGAGATATTAAAGGTGCCTCTGTCAACCGGTGTTGACGAAGTTATATTTAGAAACCAATTTATTTACGAATTGGTTTCTTTTTTCGATTTTGATTCCAATCCCGAATTCGATAAATAAAGGTTTTCCAGTTCTTGTAATCATACGCGGTTCTTTTGGTTTGCTTGATTTTACGGTTCACACCTTCTGCGAAATCATTTGATACCCGTCCGTCCATTGAACATCTTAGAGCGATTAAAGCACTATAACAAATAAAAACTATCCACAACCTGATTGGGAAGGGTGTGGATAGTTTTTTTGTGAAAACGTGCTTTTTAATTGCAACACCTTCCGCTTAATCTAAAATGAGCCTTAATCTCAAAAGACGAGATTGAGGCTCATTTTTAATTAATGCTCAGAGGCAAATCGCTTTAACAGCACTCTATGCTTTGTCGAAGTAGATTGTTGCGATTGTGCCTAGGATGATCATAGCGATGATGAGTGCGATGGGTCCTAGTAGTGCTGTGGCGGTTGTTAGGGCTGGCCAGGCTGGTACGACGCCGGTTTGGGCAAGAATCCAGATGGCGGCAATGACAACACCGAGCACACCGGCGTAAACGTATTCGACGAAGTGTGCTAATAGGTAGTGCATTAATTTAGCAACAATCACAGTTCCGATGACGGCCCCAATGATGAACGGTAAAAGGAGCGCGACGCTTTTGAACGCTTCTGTGGCTTGTGTCAAGCGTCCTGTGACGAGGTAGACCATTAAGTCGAGTAGTTGACTGACAGCGTGATAAACAGTGCCATATTGCTTCACAATCATGAGCATGATTGACCCAGAGACGCCTGGGATGAGCATGAGTGATACTGAGAAGAAGCCGGCAAATAGTAACGTGCCAAAGTCTTGGAGGGTAGTGAGTTGTTTGATAGCGATGTCGGATTCAGATTGGTGACCACCAATCTGGGTGAGTAGTAGCATAATTGCGCCACAGACGATGGCGATTAACACTTTTTGCCAGTTGAGTCCGGCGAGTCTACGCCAGATGAATGGGAGACTGCCGACGACAAGACCGATGAAGAAACTGTATGCCGCTAGTGGATAAGCGGTGCATAACCAAAGAATGATTTTGGTGGAGAGTAAGACGCCGATCCCAGCGCCAATCCCGATTGGCCATAAAAAGCCAATTGCTTGGCGCCAATCTTTTTTGAATTGCGCGATAGCCGCCAGAAGCGGTTCGTATAGACCAACGATAACGGCGAAAATGCTGCCGGATAGACCAGGTATTACGAGTGCGACGCCGATTAGGGCACCTTTGAGTGCGTTAATAAGTGGCATAAGCGGTTCTCCTTTTTATATGAGGGGACTTTTATTTGGTGGGAATTGTAACGAGTGTTGAAGGTAATGGGACACCAGCTTCATTCAAGGCTTGCAAGTAAGCCTGTAAGAAAGTACGGTTAGTGGCAACTTGTTCGCCGTTAGTGGTGTGCATAACAATCTGGTAAGCAAGAACACCATCTGCGAGGGTGGTTACCCCGAGAATCGTAGGGCCATCTTGTATTTCAGGATGTTTGGGCACCAGTTGCACATTGACTTCATTGACGGTTGCCGCTAACAGCTGTAAGTCGGTGTCGGGTAAGATGCGAATGTTAATCAGAACACGCATATCATTGCGGGATAGGTTGCTGACGATCGAGATATTGCGGTTAGGAATGAAATTTAAGGTGCCATCGTAACTTTGAACTTGTGTGGTTCGTAAGCCAATCGCGTTGACGGTGCCTTCTACCGTACCAATTTTAACCATATCACCCACATCGAATTGTTGTTCTGCGAGGATGAAAAAACCGGTAACGATGTCGTTGACGAAACCTTGTGCGCCTAACCCAATGGCTAAACTGAAGATCCCAGCGCCGGCAATCAAGGTACCAACAGGAACGCCGAGAACGCTGAGTAGCGCATAGAGATAGAAGAAAATCACGAGGTATGAAAAAGCGTTGACCATCAAAGTATAAATGGTGTTCATGCGGTTACTTGAGAAACCATCAGTTTTGCGGTATTTTCTGAAGCTGCGCTTAATGATGTACTTACCTAAGCGATTGATGAGGTAGAATAAAGCGGAGAGTAGGATAATTTGAAACAATCCAGCAACGAGGGTGCTGAGTAATTTATCCCAGTCAATTGAAGTGATGTAGCGCATAAAAATATTGGTCTGTTTCTGAACAGATTCGACCGGAGTTGGTGCGGCCGCTAATAAACGTGTGAACATGCGTGAAACTCCTTTTTTGTAGCATGTCTTTAGTTTAGCAAATGTCAGAAAAAATGGCACCTAATATAGTGAAGATAATTGAAGGTTAAGGGAAATAATGCTATTCTAGTCTTTAAGAGACAATGTAATAGATAACGAAGTAGGAGGAACAAATCAATGACGGGTGGTCAAATTGCGGCGCTAATCGCCGCAGGGGCTTTTGCGGTCCTAGTTGTTTTTCTAATAGTGATGCTATTAAAAGTCACAAAAGTATTAACGGATGTTTCTAAGACAGTAACGGAAGCCAACAAGAGTGTCACGGTTGTTACTGAGAATGTTGATATTTTATCTAAAGAAGTAGAAGGTTTACTCAGCAAAGCCAACGTATTGCTAGACGATGTGAACGGGAAAGTCGCTGACTTGGATCCTGTTTTCAGAGCGGCTGGCGAACTTGGCGAGAGCGTTTCAAGTTTGAATACGGCAAGTCGCAATTTAACGGAACATGTTACCAACGTTGGGCGGACAACCGCTAAGGCAACGGTCGCTTCGAAGGTTGGCGCAAGTGCATTAAGATTTTATCAAAATCGACGTCAAACAAAGGATAAGGAGTAATTCTCATGGCAAAAAAAGGACATTTTCTATTAGGTGTATTAGTCGGTGGCGCAGCAGCCATTGGTGCAACATTAATGTTAACTCCTAAGACGGGTAAGGAATTACAATCAAAATTAGTGGACTTAGGTGATGATTTAATGGATCGCGCACAAGACTACTACTATTTAGCAAGTGAAACAGCAGCAGACTTAAAAGACGACGCAAAGCTACACATGAATCGCGTCCATGATTATGCAAGTGATTGGCAAGACAATGCGTCTGATATCAAAGAACAAGCAAAAGCACAATTTGATGAAAAAACAGCAGACTTGAAATCACAATTTGGCGGCAGCCTTGAAGCTAGCCAAGAAGATTTCGACGATATCGTGATCGACGGCAAGAGTGCATTTGGCCAAGCCAAAGACGAAGCAGCCGCCGCTGTTGAAACTGTTCAAGAAGAAGTCACTGAAGATAAATAATCAATGAAAAAGCCCCCGCCAAGCCTGATTTAGCGGGGGCTTTTTTGCTTGTTTGAATTGACGACTAGTGCAAATTTTAAAAGTCGGTGTTATAATGAAAACATAGAAAAAGAGCCGTGCGACAACACGACTCTTCTCCACAGTCCGCCTAAGACGGTGGCAAGTTTTTGGTAAAAAATAACCGTGACTCGTCAAAGTTTAGACGGTTATTTTTTTTGATTAAATTTTAGAATCTCAATGACTAACATGGCAACCGAAATTGCCAACATCAGTGTGTTGAAAACCGACATGTTATCCTTTCTCAAGGTAACGCTTAATCAACATAGGCATCACCTCATTTCTGAGCGTTAGCCACCGTCATAAACTTACTGTTAGGATTACTGTAACATAGTTTGAATGGTTAACGACTAGGGATTATAAAGTTCTTTAAAACAAAAGGCAGGCGAAATCATTTTGTGATTTCGTCTGCCTTTTTTAATTAGTGCTCAGTTACTGACCGCAATTAAGGGCACCCTTATTGAAACGTGCTGTTTCAAACTGCCTTTTCCGGTTAACCAAAAAACGCGAATCATGACGAAAAGCGTCATAATCCGCGTTTTTAAGTTAATCCTCAAAGCCAACCCGTTTGAATCAGCACTCTTAGAATGTTTGTAGTTCTTTTGTCATGTGTGTGAAGGCTTCTGATCCTGTTTCTGTTACGTGGACACAGTCTTCAATTCGAACACCGGCAACGCCTGGGATGTAGATTCCTGGTTCGATTGAGAAACACATGCCTGGCTTGATAATCATGTCGTTGCCTTCCATGATTGATGGGAATTCGTGTTCTGAAGTTCCAATGCCGTGACCTAGACGGTGGATGAAGTATTCGCCGTAGCCCGCTTTAGTGATGACGTCACGTGCAATCTTATCTAATTCAGCCGCTGTGATACCGGGTTTGATTGCTGCTTGGGCAGTTAAGTTTGCTTCAAGACAGACTTTGTGGATTTCGAGTGATTTCGCATCGGGTTTGCCAAAAGCAACGGTCCGCGTCGCATCACTCATGTAACCCTTATGCAATGTCCCAAGGTCAAAGAGCACGAGGGCATCTGGGGTTAAAATGTTGGCTTCGGGGCCACCATGGGGGTTAGCTGCGTTGATACCTGATTGTACGATGGTATCAAAACTCATATGCATAACGCCTTTGCGCATTAATGCGTATTCGATTTCTGCAACGATATCTTGTTCTGTTTTACCTGCTTTTAAGGCATTGAAACCAACTTCGAAAGCATAATCGGCTTCACGGCCGGCTGCTTCCATTAAAGCGATTTCTTCAGGTGTTTTAATTAATTTTAAGTTTTCCATGAAACGTGAAGCGTCGCCTGGGAATGTTGCGTCTGGGAATTGCTTTAGAATGGCTTCGTAACGTTGAACAGGAAGGTCGTCTTTTTCAAGTGCCCAACGTGTAGGGTTCGCATTCCGTTTCTTGATTTGATCTGCGATGATTGCGTATGGATCTTCGTGATCGAGATAGCCGTAAACGTCGAGTTTCCAGCCAGCTTTTTTAGCAGATTCAACTTCTAATTGTGGTGTAAATAGGAATGGGTCCTGATCTGCAAAAACAAAGAGGGCTAAGACCCGTTCTGCAGGATCACTTTCGAAACCAGTGAAATAGAGGATGTTGGTTGGATTACTGATGTAAGCCACATCCATATTATTCTCACCAAGCCAATTTTGTAATTGGGCTAATTGATTATTCATCTAAAGCACTTCCTTTACAATTGATATCACTAGTATATCACAACCAATGTAAACGGTAATGTAAACCACAAATGAAAACAAAAATGTAAATTTCATGAAAATTAGTGTAAACCGCTTGCATTTGCTTTAAATCTCTGTTAAATTAATCAAGAAGTAAAATGAAAACTGCTGAAAATATAATCTGTTTTATTTTACAAATGAAAGGAATCATTTAATCATGGAAAAACAAACAATTACAATTTATGACGTTGCGCGCGAAGCCGACGTTTCAATGGCAACTGTCTCACGAGTTGTCAATGGTAACCCGAATGTGAAACCCGCAACACGTAAGAAGGTTCTTGAAGTTATTAACCGTCTTGACTACCGTCCAAATGCGGTGGCCCGTGGATTAGCAAGCAAGAAGACAACAACGGTTGGGGTCATCATTCCCGACGTTAGTGACATCTATTTTGCATCACTTGCTCGTGGGATTGACGATGTTGCGACAATGTACAAGTACAACATTATTTTGGCTAACTCAGATGAAAACAACCAAAAGGAAGTTCAAGTGTTGAATACCTTATTGGCAAAACAAGTTGACGGTTTAATCTACATGGGCCACAGTATTTCAGACGAAATCCGCGCTGAATTCTCACGTTCAAAGACACCAATCGTGTTAGCTGGTTCAATTGATCCAGACGAACAAGTGGGTAGTGTTAACATCGATTACGTTGCCGCTGTTAAAGATGCAACTTTGAAGTTAATCAAAAATGGTCATGACAAAGTGGCGTTCGTTTGTGGTAGCTTGAAATTCCCAATTAACAGCAAGTATCGTTTATGCGGTTACAAGGATGCCTTGAATGAAGCAGGCATTGCTTATGACGAAAGTTTAATTTTTGAAACAGAATACAGCTACAGTGCTGGTGAAGCATTGTTCAGCAAAATCAAAGCAACTGGGGCAACAGCTGCTGTTGTCAGTGATGACGAATTGGCAGTTGGTGTCTTGAACGGGGCAGTTGATGCCGGCGTTCAAATCCCAGCTGAATTCGAAGTTGTGACAAGTAACAACACGAAGTTAACTGAAATGGTACGTCCTAAGATGACGTCAATCTCACAACCATTGTATGATATGGGTGCCGTAGCAATGCGGCTTTTAACAAAGATGATGAACAAAGAAGACGTAAACGACAAGACAATCCTATTGCCATACAGTATCGTAGCAAGAGAATCAACAAAATAGAGTGCTATTGGTTGCGGTCAGTAATTGAGCATTAATAAAAAAATCCCGTTAATCCAGGTTTTAGGATTAACGGGATTTTTAGATTAAGCGGAAGTTGTTGCAAACAAGAGCACGTTTCCACCAATCAAAAAAGGCCTCAGTTCCAAACGATTTTAAATCGTTAGAACTGAGGCCTTTTTTTAGTTTAGTTCGTTGTCTCTGTATCTGTTGGATTGGTATTCGCTGTATAATTCGTACCGGTTGTAGTGCCAGTCGTAGCAGCAGTACCAGTCGTAGCAGCAGTACCAGTTGTGTTTGCTGTGTAATTATTTGTCGTTGTTGCTGCGGTGCCACTGCGACGACTACTGTAGCCACTAGTTGGATTTAATTCATCAGCGGTGCTATAGGTAATTGAACCATAGCCGTTGTTATAACCTAAATAGTGGTTCCAGAAAGTTTCGTAGTTCCGGGCAGAACCGCCAATCCCGAATTCATAGCTAGTTGCTTTTGGCGTCCAGTTGTTATAAAGCGAGGTGACGGTTGAACCGTTCAAGTTCTGTGAGCTGCCGTTGATTGAAACCGTGCCAGGTAATTGACCAGTTAATTTCAAGACTTTGCTGCTTGTGACCGTACTTGGCTTTTCATGATCATCTTCCAAACGCATGAGGCTTGGGTTGATCTGATAAACGCTGTTGGCCAATTTTGACCAGTATCTTTCATTAATCTGGCTTGAGTTGTCAGTTAAGTTACGACCAGTACTGTCATAACCCATCCATGAAGCGAGGGTGATCCCAGGGGTACTCCCGATAAACCAGATATCGCGGTTATCATTTGAAGTCCCGGTTTTCCCAACTAAGTTGTTGGTATTAAAGTAGAGTTGATCGTAAATTGAAGTAGCAGTCCCATCTGTTAAAACGCCGGCTAACATTTGGTTCATGATGTACGACGTTGCTTTTGAAAAGACGCGTTTCTTCTTAGCGTGATGTTGGTAAACGGCATTACCGGCGGGATCCGTAATCTTTTCAATCACGTAGGCGTCGGTATGTTCACCTTGATCCGCGAAGGTTGAAAATGCACTGGCCTGTTCTAAGACGCTGACCCCATCACTGGTCCCACCAAGTGAAATCCCCAGTTGACTGTATTCATCAGCGGTGAGGTTGATGCCCATCTTACTCATGTACTTAGAAGGATCTGTTGTGTTCTTCAAAGCGTTATAAAGGTTAACGGTTGGAATATTCAATGACTGGGCTAACGCTTCGTCAGCTGGAATGAATTTGTTCTGGATCGTGCCACCGTAATCGGTTGGTGCGTAATCCTTGAAGTTGGTCTTGAAATCGGCCAACATCGTTTTAGAACCAATCAGTTTCTGATCGATTGCCGGACCATAGACTAACAATGGCTTGATAGTTGAACCAGGAGAACGTTTGGTCAACATGTAGTTTGTTTGTTTGAGTGAGAAATCACGTCCGCCGACAAAAGAAATCACTTTCCCAGTGCGGTTATCTAACAAGACGCTCCCGTTTTGAACAGGGGACGAAACGGTCTTTTGTAACCCCGTTTCTTCGTCAGTAACGGTATCGGTATAAGTCCGTCCGAATGTTGCGCCCTGTTGGTGAACAACCCCTTGCATGGCATCGTAAATTTCTTGATCGATAGTACTGTGAATTTGATAGCCTTTAGTGCTGAGTAATTCAGTTGCTTGTGTTTCATATTGTTTGTAGAGATTTGGATCTTTGTTGAGTTTGGCAGTTGAAACATTGGCTTCTTTAGCTAACTGTTTGGCCATAATATCAGTTGCTTGTGTTTCAAGTAAGTTATAAACATAGCCATAACTCTTCGTTGTTTCGGCTGGATCGGCTTTTGGTTGGAATTCTTTGGTTAAGTCGACTTTCTTAGCGGCTTTGTATTCAGCCTTTGTAATGCGATCGTCACGATACATCCGGAATAACACGGTATTTTTACGATCTAGACCATATTTTAAGTATTCAGGATTTTTAAGGGTGCCGTCTTGATCATATGGTGTATAGACGGAAGGACTCTGTGGCAGACCAGCAATGTAGGCAGCCTCGGCTAGAGAAAGATCCTTAGCATTTTTGCCGAATAGGCCCAATGCTGCTTCTTGAACACCAGCGATATTTTGTCCTTTATTGTTACGGCCAAGAGTGGCAACGTTTAAGTAGTCTTGTAAGATTTCTTTTTTAGTGAAATACTTATCGACCCGCAAGGCGAGCAAGACTTCGGTTGCTTTCCGTTTAAAGGTTACTTGGGAGGTTAAAACCTGCATCTTAATCAATTGTTGCGTTAAAGTCGAGCCACCGGTTTGTGAACCAAACCCAGTGACATCGGAAATAACGGCCCGCAAGAGTGCTTTGGGGACAACCCCATCGTGTTTATAGAAATCCTCATCTTCGGTTGCAACAATCGCATCCTTTAGATAAGGGGACATCTCATTGATGTTGATGGGAGTCCGAATTAAGTCGGTTTTGATTGCGCCGAACTTATTGTTCTTGGCAAAGTATAAACCGGCTGCTTGATCGGTATTATCAAGTTGTTGCTTTAGCACTTGATAACTAGGAATTGGTTCGGATTTCATTAACGCAGCAAAATAGCCCGCGCCAATTCCAGCAGCGAGCGCCATACAGATTAAGCCAATTGAGATCCCATAGAGAAAGATACTCTTAATGGCTTCAAAGAAGACGTTAATCTTAAAAGAGAGTGGTGATTGGCTCAACTCTTGGATGTAGGCTCTTTTTTGTTCCTTAGTTGGTTGTGCAGAACGTTTATCGGGTAAATGGAGCAAATGTGCGAGTCTGTCTTTAGCAGATGTCAATAGCGTTGAGACCTTTTGTCTGCTCGACTGGAGCAGTGCTCGCCATCGACTGGAACGGTGCTTTGGATCATTCAAATAATAACGCCACCTTTTTTCTCATACTGTTCCATATTATATAATAGTTCAGCGCATTATCATACCCGATTTCGGATTTGTAAGACAAATGAAAAATATCCAGAAATGCACGGCAATCAATGAATATAGTGCAATTGGTTAACCAATTTGAATCAGCAGACACAAAAAGGGGGGCGTTTGCTAGCGATTAAAAGTAAGCTTTTAACGAAATGCCGTGAAAACGCTAAACGTTAGGTATACCAATTATTTAGCGCATTTTTAGCGTCAAAAGGCTTGCAATTGAAATTTTAGCCGTTTATAATTGGACTATACCAATGAATGACTTGAATTTTTAAATGATGAGGAGATAATCATGATGAAAATTATTAAAGTGAAAGATCAAGTAGAAGGCGGCCAAAAAAGCTTTGAAATCTTCAAAGAAGGTTTAGCAAACAACGCTAAAGTATTCGGTTTGGCAACTGGTAGTTCACCAATTAAATTCTACGAAACATTAGTGGCTAGCGACTTAGATTTCATAGGTTGCACATCCGTGAACTTGGACGAATATGTTGGCTTATCAGCTGATGACGACCAAAGTTACCACTATTTCATGAAGAAGAACTTATTCGACAAGAAACCATTTACTAAATCATACTTACCAAACGGCTTAGCAAGCGACATTTCTGCTGAATTAAAACGCTATGACCAAGTGATTGCTGATAACCCAGTTGATATCCAAATCTTAGGGATCGGCCAAAACGGTCACATCGGCTTCAATGAACCCGGTACTGCGTTTGACAGCAATACACAAGAAGTGCAATTAACAGAATCAACAATCAAAGCTAACGCACGTTTCTTCGAAAATGAAGCAGATGTACCAACAAAAGCAATCTCAATGGGGATTGGCTCAATCTTAAAAGCTAAGAAAATCGTCTTGTTCGCATATGGCAAATCAAAAGCTGAAGCCATCAAAGGCACAGTAGAAGGCCCACAAACAACAGACGTCCCAGCAAGTGCATTACAACTACACGACGACGTGACAATCATCGTAGACGAAGCAGCAGCAAGCTTGTTAAGCAAATAGAGTGCGACAGCAGGCGGTTATGCTCTGAGGATTAGTGGCATATCGTGAATGAGCGGCAAAGCCGATCGTTTTCGATATGTAACTAACCGGAAGAGTATGCCTGATGGAGCCCGTTTCAAAACAGAGTGCGTAGCCAGCCGGGTATATCCCGAGGATTAACACAGGATGGCGAATGATTGCGTCAGCAATCGTTTGACATTCAGGGTTAACCGCAAGGATATGGATGACGGAGCACATTTCCACCACAAAAAAATCCCCCACATCAAATCACGATGTGGGGGATTTTTTGATTGCATTATTTCAATGTTGCCATCACTTTAGCCATTGCGGCTTGTTGATAGGCGATTGCTGCTTTTTTAGCAACCGCTTGTTGTTGATCAGCAGTCATTGCTGGATTGGCTTGCATAGCAGCCATCACAGCTTGTTTACCGGCATTTTCTGCGCCAGTTTTAAGTTGTGCTTGTTGACCTTTTAATGTTTTAGCGAGTTGTTTAGCTTGAACATCACTTAGAACGAACCAGCCTTTAGCAACCTTAAATGTGTTGTGACGACTTACGAATTCGTGGTCGTTACTAGAAATTCCGAACCAGAATTTAGCCGTATTATTTTGATAAACGCGGTATTTGGTGGTTGTCACTAAGACTGCTTTATCAGCATTTTTTTGAACACTGTTGGTTGTCTTTTCAGTTTGGGTTGCTTTGGGTTTACTTTGGTTGGCATCGGTCCGATAAAGATAGACTTTTTCAGTGCCGTTACCAAGTGGGTGATAGAGAAGCATTGACATGCCCTTCGCATCTGCGCTTGAAACGAGCGTGTGCGTCTTAGTTTCGGTCACAGTTTTCATTCCGTAATGATTGTGATCATTTTGGACGATGAAAACGAGTGAAGCGATAAATGTGAGTCCAAAGATGGTCATTAAGATTGGTCGCCACATCTTTTGACCGAAAATCGATGAAAAGAATAATGCGAGTGTGCTGATAACGAGTGTAATGACGATCATGCCTTGGCACCTCCATTAATCGTAGATTTCTTTGAAGAGAGGAAGAATGTGATGATGAAGCCAATCACACAGAAAATCACAGCAACGATGAAGGCTGCGTGATAACCAGAAAGGGTGGCATCAATCATCTTATCGCGGAAGGCCAATGGTAATGTCTTGACCATGTGTGTGCTTGGCATATTGCCTTTTGTAACACTAGAAAGCACACTGATTAAGATGGCTGTCCCGATTGAGCTGGCAACTTGGCGGAAAGTATTATTAACAGCTGTCCCATGACTAATTAAGTTCATTGGTAAAGCGTTCATTCCGGAAGTTGTGACAGGCATCATCACCATTGAAATCCCAAACATCCGGATAGCGTATAACACAACGATGTAGATGATTGGGGTAGTAGCTGTTAGGAAGATGAATGGCGCAGTTGCAGCCATCAATAAGAACATCCCGGTCATTGCTAAGCGTTTGGCACCATATTTATCAAAAATACGGCCCGTAATTGGCATCATAATCCCCATCATGAGGGAACCAGCTAATAACGTTAAGCCTGAATGGAAGGCAGATTCGCCACGAATGTTTTGAATGTATAGTGGCAAGACCATTTCGGCACCGACCATCGCCATGTTCGTCACACCACTTAAAATAGCGGCAATTGTGAAGACAGGTGATTTGAAAACGCGGAGTTCCAAGAATGGGTTTTCCATCGTGAGTTGGCGCCAGATGAATAAAGTAATTACCACAACGCCAATTGCTAAGGTTGTGAGAACGAGCGCATCGCCCCAGCCTTTATCGCCAACTTCTGAGAAGCCATAAAGCAAGCTCCCGAAGCCGACAGTTGATAAAATAATTGAAGGGACATCAATTTTAGGTTTTGAAAGTTGAATAACACTCTTCATTTGGAAACTAGCGAGGACTAAGACGAGAATCACGATTGGAATAATCATGCCGAATAAAACACGCCAGTTGTATGAATCGATAATCCAGCCTGAAAGGGTAGGCCCTAAAGCAGGTGCCAGGCCGATAACAATCCCGGCCATCCCCATGGCTGTTCCCCGTTTTTCAGGTGGGAAGATGGTGAGCATAATGGTTTGCAAAATGGGCATTGAAATCCCAACACCAGCAGCTTGAACAAGCCGGCCGATTAATAGAGTTGCAAATGAGCTCGTTGGTGCGATGTAACAGATAATAGTCCCGATTAAGAAGACAGTCATTGCTGACATGTAGAGGACTTTTGAATTGAATCGGTTAATTAACCAAGCACTAATGGGGATCATAATCCCGTTGACTAGTAAGAAACCGGTTGTGAGCCATTGAACGGCTGAGGTGGACACATCGAATGCTTTCATTAATGTGGGGAAAGCAGTTGATAAAATCGTCTGGTTCAAGACGGTACAGAAAGTACCAATCAATAAGACCAAGACTAAGACTGTCCGATTATATGGTTTCCCATGAATATCTAATGGTCTAGCGTCTGACAAGATAAAAATCTCCTTTGTGTGTTTTTGTTGATGCGATTTATTAGTTTAGACGCATTTGGTATCTTTGTCAAGTGAGTTGACAAAGGTGTTATTTAACTTGACAATCCCAATAGATTATCTATAATGAAAAATAATAATAGGAATGGAGTGGGGACTTGCAAAAAGACCTTTTTTTAAAGTTAATAGATACGGATCGATTGATTTTTGGGATTAGTGAAGTTTGTAAAATGGCGGGGGTTACACCGCGTCAACTCCGCTACTGGGAGCAAAAAGGATACATTAAAGCGCGTGAATTGGATGGCAATAAGGCCCGCGAGTACGACGCGCAAACAATGATTAAGGCGATCTTTATCAAGCATTTCTTAGATGAAGGCTACACGCTAGGGGTTGCTGTACAGAAAATTCAAAAACACATGGATAACATGAAGGTTGTTCGTTCGATAATTCGGGAACATTTTGAGGGGATTGAAGAGATTGATGGCGAAATGGCTGTTAATCTCGGTTACTTCGATGAAACAAAGCAACAAATCTTATACGCAATTGTCAAAGATGGGCATTCAACGTTTAAGCTGATGCCTGCTGATAAATGAAGGCAATCAAAAAAACGGTCCAAAGCGATTAAGCTTTGGACCGTTTTTGATTGCTAAATGTGTTCTATCAGCCATATCCTTCCGGTTAACCCTGAGCCGCAAACGATTGCTACGCAATCATTCACAACTTTGTATTAATCCTCGGTGGATACCCGACTTACGTCACACTCTAAACGTGTTTCAGCAGGCATATTTCTGCGCTTAACCAAATTTGCAAAATCAGCGATTGCATCGCCAATTCGTCAAATCCAGTTAATGCTCGAAATATAAGCGCCTGCTTACGCACTCTATCTTGTTAATCTGTAAATTGCATCTGCATAGATTGCAATGGCATTCATGATATCTTCAATGTGCATATATTCATTTGCTTGATGCATCACATTTTCGCGTTCTTCTGGTAAGGCACCGAAAGCAACACCACGTTCTAAGATACGACCATATGTGCCGCCACCGATAACTTGTTCGTGACCTTTAAGACCAGTTTGTTCTTCGAAGACGCTTAATAATGTTGCAACCAATGGATCGTCACCAGGCACGTAATGTGGTTCTTGTGCATGACCGTCAATTGTTACGTCAGCAAGATCACTAAGTGTGTTTGCTAAACCGTCGCGTGTGCTTTCAGCAGTCACACCTTTAGGATAACGGACGTTCAAGAGCACTGTTGCTACACCATCTTGTGTGTAGTTGAAGACTGCAGGACATGCTGTTAAGTCGCCCATCACATCATCTGTGTGGTTGATGTTTAAGAGGTGCCCACGTGAATCTTCGTGCATTAAGCGGGCAATTGTTCCGATGTAGTTGCCACCTTTAGTATCTAAGGCAAAGTCAGCTAAGAAAGTTGCCAAGTGTGTTGCAGCATTTACGCCGGCTTTTGGTTCTTGAGCATGTGAACCTTTACCGATTAAGTCGATGATTGTTTGGTCACCGTCAGTTGTGATTGTCCCTTGTAACTTGTGGTCGGCAACATAGGCGTCAAACTTAGCTTGGAAATCAGCTGGCATTGCACCCGTTAAGATGGCTTTAGCTGTTTGTGGCACCATGTTGGCGCGTAAACCAGATTTGAAGCTAACCAATGTCATATCGCCATCAGCACCGTCAACTGGTTTGAAAGTCATGAGGTATGACACAATCCCTTTTTCACCATTGATGATTGGGAAGTTTGCATCTGGCGAAATTGCAAAGTCAGGTTTTGGTTCAACTTCGAGGTAACGGTTGATCCCAACCCATTCACTTTCTTCGTCAGTCCCAACGATAAAGTGCACTTTTTTGTTTAATTCGATACCGTTGTCTTTTAATAATTTCAAAGCATAATATGCTGCGATTGAAGGCCCCTTATCATCTGATGAACCGCGGGCATAAATCTTACCGTCTTTGATCACTGGTTCAAATGGGTTTGTTTCCCAACCGTCACCGGCAGGCACAACGTCCATATGACCTAAAATCCCGAATATTTCGTCGCCACTACCGAGTTCAATGCGACCTGCAACGTTTTCAACATTCTTTGTTGTAAAACCGTCGCGGTCAGCGATTGCTAAGAATTGTAGCAAGGCATCGCGGGGGCCAGGGCCAAGTGGTGCGTCGTCTTCTTTATGGTCAACGTCGCGCGCACTATTAATCTTGAGTAAACTTGTTAAGTCAGCAAGCATTTGATCCTTATACTTTGCTGCTTCTTGTTGCCAATTCAATGTCATTGCAGTCCCAGCTTTCATTGTTAAATTTTAACCAAAAAACGGTTAATTAATTATTAATCTATTCACATTTTAGCATATTATTACAGATTTAAAAAGCGCTTGCCATTAAAAAATAAAAGGTTCACAAAGTCTCCATGAACCCTTTAAGGTTAGTGCTTCTTTAAAATCCGAAGTGCGTTTAAAATCGCGATTAACGTTACCCCGACATCGGCGAAAACGGCTTCCCACATTGTGGCAATTCCAAAGGCGCCTAATAATAAGAAGATGCCTTTGACCACTAATGCGAAAATGATGTTTTGCCAAACGATGCGGCGGGTGTACTTGGCGATCGAAATCGCAGTTGCTAATTTTGTCGGTTCATCGGACATCAAGACGATATCGGCAGCTTCAATAGCGGCGTCAGAACCTAACCCGCCCATAGCAACGCCCACGTCGGCACGGGCTAAAACGGGCGTGTCGTTGATTCCGTCACCAACAAAGACGATTTTTCCGTTGGTAGCGCGGTCTTCTGTGAGTTTGGCGACGGCGGCCACTTTATCTTGCGGCAGAAGTTCGCTTTGATACTTATCGATACCTAAGACGGCGCTGACTTGTTGCGCAACGGGTTGGTTATCGCCAGTCAACATAATTATTTGATGAATCCCGGCGTATTTTAGCTGCGCGACAGCCGTTTGTGCATCTGGTTTGACGGTGTCCGCAATGACGATATACCCCAAGTAGCGGTTGTTGTAAGCAACATGGACACTGGTGCCCACTTCACTAGGTGTGAGTGTTGCGATGCCACTGGCTTGTAACCAACTAGCCTTACCAGCTTGTAAAAGTTGTCCGTTGAGTTGCCCGCTAATCCCGTGACCAGCGGTTTCTTGGACGTCAGATAACGTCTTTGTGAGTGGCGTTTGGTTAGCTGCTAAAATCGATTGACCAATTGGATGGGTCGAGTGTTGTTCGACAAGGGCAGCTAGTGCTAAAAGTTCATCAGGTTGTTGATCGACCGAATGAACGGTGGTGACGCTGAAACTACCTTGGGTCAATGTCCCAGTCTTGTCGAAAACAACGGTTTGGACATCGTTTAAAGCTTCGAGATAATTACTCCCTTTAACCAGGATGCCGTTTTTAGAAGCCATTCCAATCCCAGCGAAAAAGCCGAGTGGAATTGAAATGACGAGGGCACATGGACAAGAAATCACTAAGAAAATCAATGCCCGATAGAGCCAATCGCCAAATGGAGCACCGAATAAAAGGGGCGGTACAATGGCCATGGTGGCTGCAATGCCGACAACAATTGGTGTGTAGACTTTTGCAAACCGCGTGATGAAGTTTTCAGTAGGCGCTTTTTGACTGCTTGCATTTTCGACAAGGTCTAAAATCTTAGCGATGGTTGAATCAGCATAAGGTTTCGTGACTTCAAGCGTTAATAAACCTGATTGGTTAATCGTCCCACTGAGTAGTTCATCACCAGGATGAAAGGCGCGAGGAACAGATTCACCGGTAATAGCTGAGGTGTCCACGTAACTGTCGCCGGTAGTAATCACACCGTCGAGCGGGACTTTTTCCCCTGGTTTCACCACGATGTGTTCGCCAACCTGAATTGCTTCGGGTGCAACAACTTCGGTGGTGCCATCAGCCGCTAACCGATTGGCGATGGTTGGTTTAATTGCCACTAAGTTAGCAATTGAGCGCCGGGAATGATTAACCGCTAATGATTGGAAATATTCACCAACTTGATAGAATAACATGACACCAACGGCTTCGGCATATTGTCCGATTCCAAAGGCCCCAATGGTTGCAATTGACATTAAGAAATGCTCATCGAACCATTCGCCGTGGAGAATATTTTTGATTGCGGTCCAGACGATATCGTAGCCGATGACTACAAAGGCAGCTAGGAGCAACGTGGTTTTAGCTGGCGCGCTTAGAGGGACAAGATAAGAAATCGCCAAGCCTAAAGAGCTGACGAGAATTCGGATGAGATCATAATTAATCGCATGTTTTGCGGGGGATGGTTCTGGGGTTGGTGATTGTTGAATCCCCACATCTGGTTCAATGGTTGGCAAAAGAGTAGCGAGTTGTTGTTCGAATTCCGTAACAGCTTCTTGGCCGGTGAGTTCATAGTTTAATTTTTGAGTGGTGAAATTGACGGAGCAACTTTTAACGTTGGCCATCTTGTTAACGTTCTTTTCAATTTTAGTAGCACATGCGGCACAATCGATGCCGGTTAATTGAAGTTGTGCCATGTTATTTAGGCCTCCTTGTTGAGTGAAAAGCTAAATCGTAATCTTTACTAAATAAACAAACATATGAGCATATATTCATATGTTGACTATAAGATACCACCAAACACGATAGAATGCAATCGAGATGATGGGTTTGGGACATTAAAAAAAGCACCGACCAAAGTGAATTTGATCGGTGCCAATAGGATCCTTAGTGTTCGTTGACGTGGGCGATAACTTGCGAAAAAATATTGATGACATGGTTGTCAGCTAATGAATAGAAAACTTCCTTGCCTTCTTTACGACTTTTTACCAGTTTCGCTTGCTTGAGTGCACGTAATTGATGTGAAATTGAGGATTGCGACATCTCTAACACACTGACAATATCGCTCACCCGCAATTCGGATTGAAAGAGGGCGTACAAGATTTTAGCGCGTGTTTTATCGCCTAGTATTTTAAAAAGAATTGAGATGTGATCAAGTGTTTCTTCCTTTGGAAGAGTATTTTGGACGGAACGAATCAATTGTTCATAATCGGATGTCATAAAAGGTGACCTCGTTAGAATTTAATGGTAGTTAGTTGTAGAGAACGGGCAAACTGGTTAAACAGTTGCGCGTCGACTGGTGGTTGTTGGGGCAATTGCAGTGGCAGTGCTGGGTTAATCAGTAAGTTGGTTGGCCGCAATTGTTGGGGAATTTCACGGTAAAAGTGGGTTACCATCAGCGATTGGTTTGGGTTGAAGTCGATTAATGCTTGGCGACTCTTGAACCAACCACTAGCGACTTTCAACCAGACTTGATTACCAACATAGCGCACTCCTAAAATTTGCTGTTGTGAATTGGCACTAAGATAACCGGTTGTCTGGGTGGGGTGTAGCGGATTATTCCAAGTAGCGACAATGTTCGCAGTTGGTTTAATCTGCGCCGTTTTACCCACCAATAAAGCAGCGGCTTTCGCTGTTTCACCGACGTTGATGCTGTCGCTGAGGACAAAGCGGTTAGTGCCAATGCGGTAGTAAGTTTGATCGGCAATTGTAACGGCTTCGGTGATGTTGTAGATATGGCCCGCTTTAGCCGGCTTTTTATTGAGGGTTGGTTCATATGGATTTTCAACGGTGGGGAGGTCTTGAACGTCATTGACTTGCCCAATTGTGTCGATGGCTTCACTTTCTGCTTGATCCTGTGCGGCCTGATAGTGGCGTCCCAGTGCCGGATAGTTCGTGACCACGCCGTCGACATTTAGGTTGACTAACCAGTTCCAAGTCGCTTGGTTTTCAGACATCTCATTCCAGACATATACTTTTTGATGGAGATAATGGAGCTGTTTAATGATGGTTGGGGTGACGAGGGATGATGAGATGTTAATCCCGTCGGCGTATTTAAAACTCTCGAATGAAATCCGCTGTAAACTGCCAACGATAAAAATGCGGGGAATCTCTGGCATTAAACGTTGCATGTTTTGCAGACTAGCGAGGGAAAAGGAATGGACCATAACGCGGTCTTGCATGTGATATTGTTGAATCAGCGCCACGAGTTTTGCTTCCATGTCCTGCGGATTTCCCTTTTTGGTTTTCTTGGTTTCGATGAGGAATTTCGCATTTGGGTTGTTTTGATAGTGCTCAAATAATTGATCGACGCTGTGTGGTGGTTCCCCGTTACTCATTTTGAGTTCACTGAGCTTGGCAAAAGTATTTTGCGAAACAATCGCATCGGTCCCCGTGACGCGTTGTAAGTTACGGTCGTGGGAGATGACTAAGACGCCATCTTGAGATTCGTGTAAATCGAGTTCGACATAGTTAGCGCCTTGCGAAAAGGCCATGTCGATACTTTGAAATGTTTCTTCGGGTGCGTTGATGGGGTCGCCACGATGAGCGACAACGGTAAAACCGGTTAAAAACCAGAAACAAAGGCTTGTTAATACTAAAAGCCCCCATCGTGAATGTTGCTGTGACAAATCAATGGCCTCCTCAATTGATAAAAACTACTCTTTTTAAGATACCATTATTCCTTTCAAATGCCTACGGTTGTTACAGAACTTTAAAGAAACGGATAAATAAATTAAAAATAACAATTGACAACGCTTACATTAGGCGGTATATTATGTTTGTAAGGTACTTATGCAATTACCTTTTTATCAATTCTCTTTCTCTCTTATGCCAACCACTATCTGCGGGTAGTGGTTTTTTTGTGTACATATTGGTAGAATAAACGTAACTGAAATCGGATTAGAATAGGAAGTAACACAATGGCGGAGAAGTACCAAACATTTGATATTATTGAAGAAATTACGCGCTTAGATGGCACAACGTATTATGAATTGGCTAACATCTTTATGAATGGGCGTGCCGAACTAGCGGCTAACCGGGGATTTATTAAGCAAGTCCGGATTTTACAACTCAACATTCCGCATTCGAATGCGGTCCAAACTTACGAAGCTTACATTAATGAACGTTACACAATGCCTGCGGTTGATTTTGACCACTGGGAAGAATGGGAAAAAGAAGACGGCGCAGTTGCGCAAGCCTTTCAGGAGATTTTAAAAGCAAATCATATTGGTTAGGTGGGATTGTGAATGATTTATTTCACAGCGGATACGCATTTTTTTCACGCCGAATTATTAGGTAATAATGATTTTGCGCCGCGTCCGTTTAAAGATGTAGCTACGATGAATGCAACGATTATTGCTAACTGGAATCAACGGGTGCAAGCTGACGACCAGGTTTATTTGTTGGGTGACGTCGCAATGGTGCCCAATAAGCCGAGTGCTTTTGCTGAAGTCGCTGCTGTGTTAGAGCAGTTGAATGGGCAGCTGATTATTATTAAAGGTAATCATGATAACCGTGCTTTTTTGAAATATTTGGCGAAACATGATGCGGGATTATCAGCTGGCAAGGCGCATTATCAATTTGCTGATGTCGGTGAGCTAATTAAGATCAATCACCATCAGTATTTTTTAACCCACTATCCGTTATTATTGGGAAAGGTCCAACAGACGTTCAACTTGCACGGACATATTCATCATTATATGTTGCCGATTGCAGAGAATATCAATGTCGGGATTGATGCACCAGAGCGCGAATTATTACCTGAACGGGTGCCGTTTGGAACACCCCTTGCGGCAAATGAGATTGAAATCATTTTTGAACGCAAACAAGCCGCGCTGGCAAACCCCAGCCACGACTAGCTGAAGGGAGTAAGCAAAATGGAAACAATTCATATTTTACACACGAATGACTTACATTCACATTTTGAAAATTGGCCCAGAATGCGGCGCTTCCTCTTAGAACATCAAGCAGCATACCGAAAACAAGGGGATACGGTCTTGACCTTCGACATCGGGGATGCAATGGATCGTAGTCATCCATTGACTGAAGCAACGAATGGTCAGATTAATACCGAGTTACTCAATCAAATTGGGTATGACGGAGTAACGATTGGAAACAATGAAGGAATCGGTAATAGTCATGCTGATCTGGAACATTTGTATGATAAGGCGAATTTCCCGGTATTACTGGCTAATCTGTATGAACAAGCAACAAACGAAAGGCCAGCATTTGCGCAATCTTACCGACTAATGACGACCGATGCTGGAACGCGGGTAGCAATTATTGCCTTGACCGCACCATTTTTCTTAACTTATCGGCCGAATGGTTGGGAACCGACGACTGTCAGTGAAGAGTTGCCGCGGCAATTAGCGGCGATTGAAGGTCAATATGACATCTTAATCGTCCTATCACATCTTGGGATTACGACTGATAAGTGGCTGGCGGAACAATTCCCTGAGATTGATGTCGTCTGTGGTGCGCACACGCATCATCTTTTAGAAGAGGGGCTGCTGGTTAATCAAACCTTATTGACGGCTGCCGAGAAGTACGGTCATTACCTTGGTGATATCACGCTTGAACTGGATGATCAGCACCATGTGATGCATAAAAGTGCTCGGACGGTTTTAACCGCGGATTTACCAGTTGTGAAGACTGACGCAGCAGAAATTGAAGGCTACCTGAAAAAGGGGCACGCACAATTAGCCGCCGAGCATGTTGCCAAGTTGCCACACGCTTTTAAAATCAACGCAATTGGTGAATCAGAAATGATGACGACCGGTTTAAAGGCAATTGAAGAAGCGACCAGCACTGAAGCTGCCGTATTGAATACTGGCTTGTTCTTGCAAGATTTGCAGGCTGGGATTGTTACTAAAGATGATTTGCAAACTCAATTACCGCATCCAATGCATCTGATTAAAGTGACGCTCAAAGGGTATGATTTGTGGCGGATGGTGCTTGAAATGGAGAAAAACCGGCTCTTTTTACGCAAGTTTCCTATTAAAGGGATGAGTTTCCGTGGTAAAATCTTTGGAGACATCGTTTATGACGGGATAGCGGTTGATATGAAATTGCGGCGCGTCTTTTGGCATGGGCAAGAAATTGATCCAGAAGCCAGCTATACGTTGACGACCGTCGATCATTATCTATTCATTCCATTCTTTCCAACAATTGAGATTGTTGGCGAGACCGAGATCGTGTTCCCTGATTTTCTCAGAGACGCGGTCGCTAAATATTTAAGTAAACATTATCCCTTATAAGGGAAGAGGAGGTTCGCTGTGGCGGATACGAAAAACAGTCCCAAGATTGCCAAGAAAGTGACCAAGGCGATTGAAAAAGAAATGATCGCTTCAGCCAAACAACCGGAAGTGCCACAACACGTTGTCATGAAGACTGAAACCACGCTTGAGATTGATAAATGTGCTTATGAAGTCGTTGTGAACTATCGTGAAGGCTTCGACGCTGAAAAGTTGAACGAACGCTATAATGAAGTGTTGGCTAAGTACGATTATATTGTGGCTGACTGGGGCTTTGAACAACTGCGTTTGAAGGGCTTTTACAAAGCAACCAACAAACGCGCTAATAAAGATCAATTAATCAATACGTTACAAGATTATCTATACGAATACTGCAACTTTGGTTGTGCCTACTTTGTTTTGGAACGTCAAGGCAAGCCAATCATTAAGAATGAGAATCGGCGGAGTAATCGCCAACGTGGTCAGCAACGGCGTCGGCGTCAAAAGCCAGGTTTTACAGAACGGAAAGTCACCGATAACAAGCAAAAAGTGACTAAAGAACGCCCTCAAAAGGCGGTAACCGAGAATCAAAAATCAGTTAATAAGCGTCATTTTAAGATCCGTCCTTTGGAACACAATAAAAAGTAAAACGTAATTGGAGTTAGACAACTATGACAAACACAGATTATGCAGGGTATTTAATTGATTTAGACGGCACCGTGTATCGCGGCCGTGATCGGATGCCAGAAGCCAAAGATTTCATTGAACGCCTACAAGCAAAACAAATTCCGTTCATGTTTTTGACGAACAACACTACGAAATCACCAGCTGCTGTGATTCAGAATTTGGCGGATAACCATGACATTCATGCGACAGTTGACCAAGTGTATACCCCTTCTTTGGCAACGGCGCGCTATCTATTGAATTTAAACGGTGGTACAGCGAATGGCAAAACGGTCTACGTGATTGGAGAACTCGGTTTGAAGCAGGCTCTATCAGATGCCGGTTTTAGAACCAATGAATTCGATCCAGACTACGTGGTAGTTGGTTTGGATTATGATGTGACTTATCACAAGTTTGAATTAGCAACGTTAGCGATTAAGCGCGGTGCATTATTCATCGGCACCAATGCGGATACGAATTTACCAAACGAACGCGGGCTAGTGCCAGGTGCTGGTTCAGTGATTGCGATGGTTGAACGGGCAACGCAACAAAGTGCACTTTATATCGGTAAGCCTGAAAAAATCATTATGGAAATGGCCTTAGAGCAATTCGGCTTGACGAAGGAACAAGTGGTGATGGTTGGCGATAACTACAATACAGATATCAAGGCTGGCTTGAATGCAGGGATGGATACGTTGTTAGTTTACACTGGTGTTTCAACGCCAGAGGATGTGGCAAAAGAAGCCTTGCAACCAACGCATATCATTAACGACTTAACCGAATGGGACGTTTAAAGCGGGTTAGAAGTACCACTAGTTGGGCGGCGTTGTATTTGGCGTTAGTCAGCAGTGCGATTTTAATAACGTTATTGTTAAGCTGGGCACTTTATCCGCTAGTGAGTCACTACCTCGATCTAGCGAGTCAACGGGAATTAACGCAACCGCGGCTGATGATGAACTTTAACCGGTTAATGGGCTACTTACTTGTGCCATGGCAACCACGCTTACAACTACCTGACTTTCCAATGTCATTGGATGGTCGGCAACATTTTGTTGAAGTGAAACGCTTGTTTGGTTTAGCAGTAGTTATTTGGCTAGTAACGATTGGAGCGGCGATTCAGCATTGGCGGAGTCGGCGCAAGACCAATCGGGTTTGGCAATACGTCCGCCCAATGCAAGTTGCTCTTGTGGTGCCACCCATATTAGGGTTTATTGCTAGTATGAATTTCGATCGGTTTTTCATTACGTTCCACGAATTATTGTTTCGCAATCTGAACTGGCAGTTTGATCCAATCACTGATCCGATTATCTTAGTGTTACCGGAAGTCTATTTTGGCCTTTGTTTTGCACTCTTCTTCATTTTGTTAGAGGGTAGTTTTGCTTGGCTGTTATGGCGCGGTAAACGTGCGCTATAACGTTTGGCTTTTTATTAAGAAAATGCAAAAGTGATTGCTTTGATGCATGGATTCGGTATCCTAATAAGGGATATATTTTTAAATTGAAAAAGAGTATAGGAGAAATCGCATGACGCAGTTAATTGATTTTGTTTTGCATATTGATGCCCACCTGGTCAATATTGTTAATCAGTTCGGCAACTGGACCTATGTCATCTTGTTTGCCATTATCTTTGTTGAAACCGGGGCGGTTATCTTACCGTTTCTACCGGGGGACTCGCTTTTATTTGCCGCTGCTGCTTTGGCAGCCCGGACTGATAATGACTTGAATGTCTGGCTGTTTGCTGCCTTGTTCTTAATCGCCTCAATTGCGGGTGATTCATTGAATGAACAAATTGGCCAACGGGTCGGTTTAGCCGCCACGAAGAATCGGTTCTTCGGCAAGTTTATCAATACCGAGAAAATTGAAGAGGCGCAGGTCTTCTTTGATAAGTATGGTGGTAAAACCATTGCAATTGGCCGTTTCATGCCGATTATTAGAACATTCGTCCCATTTGTTGCCGGTGGGAGCCAGATGGCCTTCATGAAGTTCTTCCGGTACGACGTGATTGGGAGTATCTTGTGGGTGACACTCTGTTGCGGAGCTGGTTACTTCTTCGGAAACATTGTTGTTGTGCGTGAACATTTCTCACTCGTTGTGTTAGGGATTATCGGGGTCTCATTGATTCCGATGGTTATCACAGCGGTTAAGAGTCAAATGAAAAAAAATAATGCTTAATAGCATACTAAAAAGCACTGCATCAACGGTTAAAACGTTGATGCAGTGCTTTTTTAAAACGTGCTTTAGCTAGCAACTTCTTCCGTTTAGCCACGGTTTGCAAACGGTCGGCTGTGCGGCTCATTCACTAACCGATGCTATACTCAGAAGCTAACCGCTAGTTAAAGCACTCTTATCGAAACGTGCTCCATAAGCCACCTTCTTCCGGTTAGCTACGGCCAGTAAATCATCGACTGCGTCGCTAATTTACTGGACTAGGCTAATCCTCAGAAGGTAATCGGGCATATTGCGCACTCTTACATAATGGACGTGCTGTGTAGTGGTTGGCGTTTTTCTGGGTAGAGATTCGTTAGTAACTCAGTCACAGCCATTGGTGCTTCACCAAATCCGCTGGCAATTAACTTCACTTTACCAGGGTAGGTAGCAATATCGCCGATCGCATAGATGTTCGGGATGTTCGTCTCGAGTTGTTGGTTAACAGCGACTTGATGGTGGTCCAATGTTAATCCCCAATCACGGAGAATTCGAGTATCAGAGATAAACCCATAGTTAACAAGGAGTTTGTCAATTGTTAGCTGCTCTTGATCGGTTGATTTCATCTTATTTAAAGTTAATGCGAGTTGTTGGTTCATTTCGGTCAAACTATCGATTAAAAACGGCGTCTTAATTTGGACAGTTGATTGTTTGAGTGCTTCAACGCTACTTTCAAGCCCGCGGAATTGATCCCGACGGTGAATTAAATAGACTTGTTTAGCCACTTTTTCGAGCATTAGTGCCCATTCAATGGCCGAATCACCACCGCCAGCAACGGCAACGGTTTGATCTTTGAACTGCGCCATTTCTTTTGCGAAGTAGTGAATATAGTGATTTTCCCATTCTGGATCGTAATCGACAGCAAGTTTCCGCGGTGTGAAAGCCCCGTTCCCAACGGCAATGACGATGCCTTTGGTGCGTGTCGTGCCCTTCGTTGTTTTAAGAACGAAAGTCCCATCTTCTTGGGGTTCGATACCTTGCACAGCAGTGGATAATTGCAAGGTTGGTTGGAAAAGTGCCAGCTGTTCAATTAAGTTTTCGGTGAGCTGTGCACCAGAGATACCACTGAAACCAGCGACATCATAGATTTGCTTTTCTGGATAGAGTGTTGCGACTTGACCACCGAGTTCGGGGAGACTTTCGATAATCTGAACATCGGCCTTGCGCATACCAGCATAATAGGCAGCAAACATTCCGACAGGACCGCCGCCAATAATGGTGATATCAAAGAGATGATTTGAATCAAGCATGAGATAACTTCCTTAATAGTAGATTTCTTAAATCCTTAATAGTAGATTTCTTAAATTAGTATACTAGAAAAAAATAAGGAAAGCATGTTTAATGAAATAATCGTAGTAATTTATGAAGCAATTCGCTATCATAATGATTGTGAGTCAAAACAAGGAGGACGATTAAATGACATATCCACAATTAGACCTTGCAAACTTTGCAGGGCCAACAGCTACTTTTGACACAAACCGTGGCGAATTTACAGTAGCACTTTTCCAAGACCAAGCACCTAAGACAGTAGAAAACTTTATCGGCTTAGCTGAAAAAGATTACTATGACGGTGTGATTTTCCACCGGGTCATCAACGATTTCATGATTCAAGGTGGCGATCCAACCGGTACTGGGATGGGTGGCGAAAGTCTCTGGGGCCAACCTTTCGAAGATGAATTCAACCAAGAAGTCTTTAACTTAAATGGTGCATTATCAATGGCTAATGCTGGTCCTAATACGAACGGCAGCCAATTCTTCATCGTAACAAACGAACATATCAACCAAAACATGTTGTCACAAATGCCAGGTGCTGGTTACCCAGAAGAAGTCATTACGGCTTATGAAAAGGGGGGTACACCTTGGTTAGATTTTAAACATACTGTATTTGGTCACGTCTTGAGTGGGATGGACGTTGTTAATAAGATCAACGCTACAGAAACAGGAATGCAAGACAAACCAGTTGAAGAAGTTATCATCAATCACATTACGATTAATCATTAATTTTAATTGAAGAGGTGTTTTAGATGCTAGTAGGTGGAATTGAAGCAGGGGGCACGAAGTTTGTCTGTGCCGTAACAGATGGAAAAAATGGGATACAAGAACGAATTAGTATGCCAACCGAGACGCCGGAACAAACGATGCCACGGTTATTTGAATATTTTGATCAATTCGATCATTTAGATGCCATTGGTTTGGCATCGTTTGGCCCAATTGATGTTAACCCGAAATCAAAAACATATGGCTCAATCATCGATACACCCAAAGCAGGGTGGGAACACTATGATATCTTAGGAGCAATGAAAGCTCATTATCCTGATACCCAGTTTGCCTTTACAACGGATGTGAATGCCGCAGCCTATGGTGAATTGAAGATGGGCGCTGCTGATGGACTTGATAGTTGTGTTTACTTAACTGTCGGGACGGGGATTGGTGGCGGTGTTGTTGAACACGGTCAGATTTTACAAGGTTACAGCCATCCTGAAATCGGCCACATGTTAATTCGGCAACAACCAGAAGATTCATACGAAGGGACATGTCCTTATCACCACAATTGTTTGGAAGGCTTAGCAGCTGGTCCAGCAATCGAACGCCGTTGGGGCAAGAAAGGCCACTTATTGCCGGCTGATCATCAAGCATGGCAAATGGAAGCTGACTATTTAGCTCAAGCCTGTGTAAATATTGCTTTAATGCTATCGCCAGAACGAATTGTCTTCGGTGGTGGGGTGTCGAAACAAGCCCAACTATTCCCAATGATTCGTGAATCCTTTAAACGTCAAATGGCAGGTTATGTGCAAACGCCTGACCTTGATGACTACATCGTGCATGTTGCATTAGGGGATGACGCTGGGATTACTGGGGCACTTTTACTAGCAGCTGATCAACTTTAGTTAAATGAGAACCTGAGGGATGTTTCCTCAGGTTCTTTTTACATATTATAGAAGGAATTGTATAAAAGGTCTTAGCCGATAGCTTGCCTTTTACTAACTGGAAGGCTTAAAATAGATAGGAATATTGAAATGGAGGAAAATATGGGTTATCGAATTGGACAAAAGATTACAGGTACTGTAACAGGCATTCAACCATATGGTGTATTTGTTTCATTAGATGCAACGGTCCAAGGCTTAATCCACATCTCAGAATGTGGTCATGGTTTTGTTAAAGCGTTAGATGAACAGTTTAAAGTCGGTCAAGTGTTAGATGTATTAGTGTTAGATATCGATGAATACACACATAAGATTAGTTTGTCGTTACGTGCGCTACATAAAGCACAAGATTTAGCACCACAGCGTGCTAAGAAACACTATTGGACAAATCGCCGGATTCATATTGGGTTTGCGCCCATTGCAGAACGATTACCAAGATGGACTGAAGAAGCGATAGAAGACTTGAATAAGGGTGAGAATGTATGAGTGCTAAAGTAGCTGGAACGATTATGTATAAGACAGAGCAAGGACAATATGATTTTTTGGTCCAACCACAAGTTGATGCTTCTTATAAGATGCTGGTGACCAATAAGCAAGATGATCAAACACCACTTGCTGCTGTATTAATTGCAATCCAAGCACAGCTAAATATTGATGTTAACGAATTGAGATTGATCAATTTAGCGAATATTAATCTTGAAGGTGAGAACGTTTCGTTCTTTGTCTTTCAGTGGGGAGCTCATGAGACTGATTTTTATACCGAACAATTGAGAATAATTAGTGAAGCCGGTTTTCGATTCGCGAACCCTAGTGAGTTCACGGATTTACTGGATAAGTTAGAAGTCACGAGTGTCCCGCACTTGAATTAGTTCGGACAATCGGTGAATATCTATTCAACAATGTACGCTTTTGAAACTTTTTATATTTTTATTCAAAAAAAAGTAAACAATCGCTTGACGATGTCTTGGATTATTGGTATAGTATTCTATGTTGTCAGCGAGAGAAAAGCTCATTGCTAACGAAATAACGGGTCAAGCGAGATTGAATAAATATTCAAAAAATATTTATAAAAAACGCTTGACAGTGTTCGTTAGAAATGATATATTAATTAAGCTGTTTCAACACAGTAGATCTTTGAAAACTGAACAAAGTTTCGACAAACCAAATGTGTAGGGTCGCCCTTCGGGGCACAAAATATATTTGCAAAGTCAATTTCGCTAGCAAATAAATTAAGTAACAAAACAAGAGCTACAAACTTTTAATCGAGAGTTTGATCCTGGCTCAGGACGAACGCTGGCGGCGTGCCTAATACATGCAAGTCGAACGCACTCTCGTTAGATTGCAAAACAATGAATTAAATAAACGATCGCTTTAACTGAAACGTTTAT
>NZ_JBJKTM010000004.1:711-1631 GCF_046580785.1 Latilactobacillus sp. VITA-14 | reverse complement strand
AAGACCGTGATGCATAGCCGACCTGAGAGGGGAATCGGCCACACTGGGACTGAGACACGGCCCAGACTCCTACGGGAGGCAGCAGTAGGGAATCTTCCACAATGGACGAAAGTCTGATGGAGCAACGCCGCGTGAGTGAAGAAGGTTTTCGGATCGTAAAACTCTGTTGTTGGAGAAGAACGTATTTGATAGTAACTGATCAGGTAGTGACGGTATCCAACCAGAAAGCCACGGCTAACTACGTGCCAGCAGCCGCGGTAATACGTAGGTGGCAAGCGTTGTCCGGATTTATTGGGCGTAAAGCGAGCGCAGGCGGTTTCTTAAGTCTGATGTGAAAGCCTTCGGCTCAACCGAAGAAGTGCATCGGAAACTGGGAAACTTGAGTGCAGAAGAGGACAGTGGAACTCCATGTGTAGCGGTGAAATGCGTAGATATATGGAAGAACACCAGTGGCGAAGGCGGCTGTCTGGTCTGTAACTGACGCTGAGGCTCGAAAGCATGGGTAGCAAACAGGATTAGATACCCTGGTAGTCCATGCCGTAAACGATGAGTGCTAGGTGTTGGAGGGTTTCCGCCCTTCAGTGCCGCAGCTAACGCATTAAGCACTCCGCCTGGGGAGTACGACCG
Organism: Latilactobacillus sp. VITA-14; assembly: GCF_046580785.1. Taxonomy (NCBI): domain Bacteria; kingdom Bacillati; phylum Bacillota; class Bacilli; order Lactobacillales; family Lactobacillaceae; genus Latilactobacillus; species Latilactobacillus sp. VITA-14. The sequence continues at coordinate 1,004 of NZ_JBJKTM010000004.1, read as the reverse complement.
CAAGGTTGAAACTCAAAGGAATTGACGGGGGCCCGCACAAGCGGTGGAGCATGTGGTTTAATTCGAAGCAACGCGAAGAACCTTACCAGGTCTTGACATCCTTTGACCACTCTAGAGATAGAGCTTTCCCTTCGGGGACAAAGTGACAGGTGGTGCATGGTTGTCGTCAGCTCGTGTCGTGAGATGTTGGGTTAAGTCCCGCAACGAGCGCAACCCTTATTATTATTCCCAACGCGAGCAACGCCCTGAATTGGGTTGTAGAGTGCTGTGCTCGACTGCTGTTGGTACGTGGT
>NZ_JBJKTM010000039.1:0-2800 GCF_046580785.1 Latilactobacillus sp. VITA-14 | reverse complement strand
CCGAAAAAGACCAATTTTAGCCAAGTAATGACTGATGAGATCCTAGCAGCACTTGAACTAATTAATCAACGACTATTAAAGATACATCATCAACAGACTGCCATTGAAAGATTCCGGGCTTGTTCGGATTAAACTTGTAATTTGCCTTTATCAATTAACTATTAGTATTCAAAAGAACCATGGTATTAACGCAACAAAAAAAGCCCTATCTTTAAGGCTTTTTAAAACTGTATAATGTTCAATTATACCGGTGATCGGGGTCGAACCGATACTTCCGTGAGGAAACGGGATTTTGAATCCCGCGCGTCTGCCAATTCCGCCACACCGGCATTTTGACCAATTAAGGTTAGCGCCTAAACGCAAAGGCGGTAACCGGATTTGAACCGGTGATAAAGGTTTTGCAGACCTCTGCCTTACCACTTGGCTATACCGCCATAAAAGAACAAATCCTGTCCCTTAAAAAGTAAATTGGGCTAGCTGGATTCGAACCAGCGCATGACAGGATCAAAACCTGTTGCCTTACCGCTTGGCCATAGCCCAAGAATAAAGGCGGTATGTGGGAATCGAACCCACGTATGTCGGATCCACAAACCGATGTGTTAACCACTTCACCAATACCGCCATCATTAACATGAATAATTATACTACATTCACACATAATATGCAAGCTATAATATAAACAGGGATAGTAGGAATTGAACCCACACTGACGGTTTTGGAGACCGTAGTTCTACCTTTAAACTATATCCCTAAAAAATATGGAGGAGAGTGGATTCGAACCACCGAACCCGAAGGAGCGGATTTACAGTCCGCCGCGTTTAGCCACTTCGCTACTCCTCCAAAAATGGCGCAGGACAGAATCGAACTGCCGACACATGGAGCTTCAATCCATTGCTCTACCAACTGAGCTACTGAGCCATTTTGAAACGGTCACAACGGGACTCGAACCCGTGATCTCCTGCGTGACAGGCAGGCGTCCTAACCAGCTAGACCATGCGACCAAATTGCGGGAGTAGGGTTTGAACCTACGACCTTCGGGTTATGAGCCCGACGAGCTACCAGACTGCTCCATCCCGCGATAATATAAAGGAGAATGAGAGATTCGAACTCTCGCGTGGGCAGAACCCACCTGACGGTTTTCAAGACCGTTCCCTTCAGCCAGACTTGGGTAATTCTCCATAAAACATATAAAATGTAACATTGTTACAATGACCCGTACGGGATTTGAACCCATGATACCGCCGTGAAAGGGCGGTGTCTTAACCACTTGACCAACGGGCCATACAAAACGGAGAAGGAGGGATTTGAACCCTCGCGCCAGTTTCCCGACCTACACCCTTAGCAGGGGCGCCTCTTCAGCCACTTGAGTACTTCTCCATATTATTTAGATAATGGGCCTAAATGGACTCGAACCATCGACCTCACGCTTATCAGGCGTGCGCTCTAACCAGCTGAGCTATAGGCCCATGAAAAGCGGGTGACGAGAATCGGACTCGCGACAACAGCTTGGAAGGCTGTGGTTTTACCACTAAACTACACCCGCATATTCATGATATGGCGCAGGACAGAATCGAACTGCCGACACATGGAGCTTCAATCCATTGCTCTACCAACTGAGCTACTGAGCCATTTTGAAACGGTCACAACGGGACTCGAACCCGTGATCTCCTGCGTGACAGGCAGGCGTCCTAACCAGCTAGACCATGCGACCAATTGCGGGAGTAGGGTTTGAACCTACGACCTTCGGGTTATGAGCCCGACGAGCTACCAGACTGCTCCATCCCGCGATAATATAAAAATATTATAACCACCTACAAAATCTCACCAAACGATGGACCTTGTAGGACTCGAACCTACGACCGGGCGGTTATGAGCCGTCTGCTCTAACCAACTGAGCTAAAGGTCCAAGTTTTTTGAAAAATAGCGGCGAAGGGGATCGAACCCCCGACCTCCCGGGTATGAACCGGACGCTCTAGCCAGCTGAGCTACACCGCCAAAAAACTTAAATTTATAACATGTAACTTACGTTACAATCGGGAAAACAGGATTCGAACCTGCGACCCCCTGGTCCCAAACCAGGTGCTCTACCAAGCTGAGCTATTTCCCGTTATATGCACCCAGTAGGAGTCGAACCTACAACCTTCTGATTCGTAGTCAGACACTCTATCCAGTTGCGCTATGGGTGCATTTTTCATTATGATGCCGAGGACCGGAATCGAACCGGTACGGTAGTCACCTACCGCGGGATTTTAAGTCCCGTGCGTCTGCCAGTTCCGCCACCCCGGCTTAATCATAATGAAAGCGGAAGACGGGATTCGAACCCGCGACCCCCACCATGGCAAGGTGATGTTCTACCACTGAACTACTTCCGCATCTTAATGCCGACTAGACGATTCGAACGCCCGACCCTCTGATTACAAATCAGATGCTCTACCAACTGAGCTAAGTCGGCATAATAAGATAACTTTCATTGAATATTCAATTGAATGCGGGTGAAGGGACTTGAACCCCCACGTCTATATAGACACTAGAACCTAAATCTAGCGCGTCTGCCAATTCCGCCACACCCGCATTTTGGCGTGTAACTTGGCCGATGAGTCGTGACAGGCTCGAACTGTCGACCCTCTGATTAAAAGTCAGATGCTCTACCAACTGAGCTAACGACTCAATGGAGGTTACAGGGCTCGAACCTGTGACCCTCTGCTTGTAAGGCAGACGCTCTCCCAACTGAGCTAAACCTCCATCAATAAAAAGCGCGGCAACGTCCTATCCTCGCAGGTAGTTTCCCACCAACTACTAT
>NZ_JBJKTM010000038.1:0-3365 GCF_046580785.1 Latilactobacillus sp. VITA-14 | reverse complement strand
GAGCACATTAGTGCTCAAGATTTAACGACGACGTTACTCCAAATTAACCAGCGACCGCTTAAAATACTCGACTGGCAAACACCGTATCAGGTTATGCTGACAAATTTGTCCAAAAATTCGGATTAAATTTGCAATCTACCAATTAACGGGGGAAATTGCGTTATTAGCTTCGGATTGATACAATCAGGTTAATTTAAAACGAGTAGGTGATTTGATGAATAGTATCCATTTAATTTGTTTAGGTGTTCAGGATTTAACCGTGTCACGTCAGTTTTTCCAAGCACTCGGCTTTCAAGCGCCGAATTTAGAAAATGCTGAGACAATCGTCTTTTTCAATAATACTGGGACCAAGTTGGAATTGTTTCCGTACACTGCACTACTAGCCGATATTGGCTTATCCGCAGATAATCATCCATTTCCAAGAACGTTCAACGGCGTGACCCATGCCTTTAATACGCATAGTCAAGCGGAAGTCGATGCAACATTTAAAACAGCTCTCGCTAACGGGGCCACGCTCATCAAAGCGCCAGAATGGGGCGAGTGGGGTGGCTATAGTGGTTATTTCAGTGATCCCGATGGTTACTATTGGGAAGTCGCTTACTCAAAGGACTGGCAATTTGATCAAGATGGGATGGTGGTGATCGAATAGAATGTGGGCGCACGTAGGTTTTTTTGCGTTTTACGCTGTTCAGTTCTTTAGAAGTCTGTTATAATGAATAACGTTCTGGAGAGTTGGCAGAGTGGTAATGCAACGGACTCGAAATCCGTCGAACCGGCTTATACCGGCGCGCAGGTTCAAATCCTGTACTCTCCTTAAATAAGCGATTTTAGAACACTTTTAAGTGTTCTATTTTTTTGTCTTAAAGTGCTAAAAATGTTGATACAAAAGGGATAAGGAAGATTTTTTTATTTTATAAAAAGGCAAATTCTATAATTAATCCGAACAGAAATTAAAAAGCCCAAAGCAATCACTTACAATGGTAGTAGCTAATTCCAACCAATATAGGGAGTGATTACTTTGGGTACATCTACTTTATCACGTTTTCAACGTGGCGCACTAGCACAACTGGTCAATGAGGGGAATAAATCTTACCAAGTAATGGCTGACGCCTTAGGCGTCCCCAAAGCTACGATTAGCTATGAGTTGGACCGAGTTAAACCTTATGATCCAGAATTAGCTCAGCAAGATGCAGATCGCAAAAGGCGGAATTGCGGTCGTCGTTCGATACTGACGGCAGCATTAGCGACTTTAATTACCAATCACTTACGATTAACCTGGTCACCAGAAACCATTGCGGCCGCTTATAACTTGAGCACTGCGTCAATTTATAATTGGCTTAATCGTGGCTGGCTCCCCCTTCAAATTGACTGATCTACCCAATCGGAATGTCCGCCAGCACCGAGTGAGCGAAAATCGTGGGAAATTTACAAGTGGGACTTCCATCGAACAACGGCCAACAACTGTTAATCAACGGTTAGCTTTTGGTCATTGGGAAGTAGATACGGTGCTTTCTAGTCGAAGTGAGTCACGATCATGTCTGGTTACATTCGTAGAACGTAAGACCCGACTTCTATGGGCCATCAAAGCCCCTAATAGAACGGCTAAGGCTCTAAACACCGCCTTTGGTAAGTTTATGGGGGCCTTCGGTCCCCAAGTAAAATCCATTACTGTTGATCATGGTAAAGAGTTTGCCAATTATCAGGCCTTAGAACAGGATTATCAGATCAAAGTTTATTTTTGCCATCCATATTCACCATGGGAGCGAGGTTCCAATGAATATTTTAATAGACGGTTACGCTGGTTCTTCCCGAAAAAGACCAATTTTAGCCAAGTAACGACTGATGAGATCCTAGCAGCACTTGAACTAATTAATCAACGACCATTAAAAATACATCATCAACAGACTGCCATTGAAAGATTCCGGGCTTGTTCGGATTAAACTTGTAATTTGCCATTGCCATTCAGCTTGTTCTTTTTTTAATTGTTTCAAGATAATGGATAATTCCGGTAGTAAGGGGATGGTTCTAACTGAACTAGGAGTTTTAGTACGTGGAACTATTTTTTTAGTGTCTTGATAATCGTAAATGTTTTTGACGTAGATTTCTTTCTTTTCAAAGTCCACATTGTCCCAAGTCAATCCGCCTATTTCTTCAAAACGTAATCCAGTATAGGCTCCTGTTAGTATCATGTAGTAAGTAATTGCCGAATAAGATTTATTTTTGTCAGCGTAATCAATTAACTTTTTGAAGTTATCGATAGACAAAAATTTAACTGCACGTTTTTTACTAGGTGCACCATTGATTGTTACTTTACGAGTAAAGTCTGAATAAATAATTTGATCATCAATTGCGTCTTGAATACATGACCTAATTATTGAATTAGTTTTCTTACATGTAACTGTAGACCTGTTTTTTTGATAATCGTTCATAAAGGATTGATAGTCCATTTTAGATATATCAGTTATTTTTGTGTTAGGAAAGTAATTATCAATTACGGTCGCGATATTATTAAATCTGTTCATTGATGAATAACCGACATTGGGCTTCTTATATACTTCAACCCATTTTTTGTAATAATCATTGATAGTAACATCTTGTTTATCAAGACTTGAACCGTGACGCATTTGTATTTCCATTTCTTCGGCAGCATGACGTGCTTCTGTCTTGGTAGAGAAACCACCTTTAACATATCTTTTATTATTGCCTTGTTTGTCTTGATAACCAATTTTATATCGATATGATTTACCATGCTTTTCTATCGTTGCCATAATAAAGACGGCTCCTATGATGGAATTACGGACAAACTGTTCGATATAATACATCATAAAGGAGCTTTTTATTATGGCAATTAAATATTCAAATGAATTTAAAGAATCGATTGTTAGCTTAAGTCAGACTGGCCGTTCGGCCAACTCACTGGCTAAAGAATACAACGTCAGTGTTTCAACGGTCACTAAGTGGATTAAACAAGCTGATCCTAACAACACTAAAGTGCTATCATTAAATGAACGTGCTCTGATTAAAGAAAATAAACGGTTAAAAGAAGAACTTGATATTTTAAAACGAGCGGCGGTGCTCATGGTAAAAAGCTAATTATTAAAGGGCGTGCCCTCGTGTTAGAAGTCGTCAACGCTAATTTACTTGCTGGGCACCGCATTACGCGTATCTTATCAGTACTCAAAATTCCGCGCTCAACCTACTATGATTATCTACATTGGTAGCCAAGTAGAACTGAACGCCGCCGGCATTTAATTAAACAAGAAGTGTTAACGGCTTGGTTAAGATATCCAATGTATGGCTACCCACGATTAACGATCTTACTAAATCAACAGTCTGATATTCACGTTAGTCAGCGTCTGGTCTAT
>NZ_JBJKTM010000037.1:0-4688 GCF_046580785.1 Latilactobacillus sp. VITA-14 | reverse complement strand
TAGTGCGCCACGTTGAAAACGTGATAAAGTAGATGTACCCAAAGTAATCACTCCCTATATTGGTTGGAATTAGCTACTACCATTGTAAGTGATTGCTTTGGGCTTTTTAATTTCTGTTCGGATTAATTATAGAATTTGCCTTTTTAATAAAAGTTATACTATAATAGAAAATATTGTAGTATAAATAGTATGTAATGTGATTGATTATTTTTTTGTTTAGTTTTCGAGGAGGATACGAAACGGATGACTGCAGAAGAACAGAAGCGACACCATCACCATAAGCACCGGCGCAGAGGGTGGACATTAACAAAAGTGATTTTAGTTGTTCTTGGGGTATTGATTCTTGCCGGGGGCGCATTCGCAGCTAAGGTCTATATGGATGTTAATCAAACCGCCAAGACAGTGTATAAATCCAAAGGTAAGACACAAAATAAGCGCAAAGTTTCAGAAAAAGTCGAACTAAATAAGAAGACGCCTTTCTCGATCCTCTTACTCGGTACAGATACAGGGGAACTAGGCCGAACCGAAAAAGGCCGGACTGATACAATGATGCTCGCAACGGTCAATCCAACGACTAAGGAAACCAACATGTTGAGTATCGCCCGGGATTCACGGGTACCAATCGTTGGCTATGATCAAATGGCTAAGATTAATGCCGCGTATGCCTATGGTGGTATTCCAATGGCAGTTAACACTGTCCAAGCATTCTTAAACGTACCGGTTGATTACTATGTATTGGTTAACATGAAGGGCTTGGAACAATTAGTAGATGCGGTCGATGGGGTGACTGTTGAGAATGATTTAGACTTCACACAAGATGGACATCACTTTAGCGTAGGGCCCGTATCCTTGAATGGTGAAGAAGCATTGGCATTTTCACGAATGCGCCATGAAGACTCCAGAGGTGATTTTGGTCGTCAGTTGCGCCAACAATCTATCGTACAAGCAGTTTTGAAGAAGGCTTTTTCATTGAATATGGTGACGAATTATAATAATTTTTTACAAGTCTTAGAAAATAATATGCAAACCAATATTACCTTGAAAGATGCAATTAATATCCAGAAAAATTATGGGGATGCAATGAACTTTAAGACGCATCAATTGAAGGGAACTGGTCAAATGATTGACGGACAATCTTTCCAAGTGATGAGTTCATCTGAAGTGGTGAATATGTCGAGACTTTTAAGAACCCAATTAGATTTAAAATAACACGGGAGGAAGCTAACCAGCGATGGTTAACTTCTTTTCGCGTGTTGCAAAGTAGTTATAAGCATTAATTAACTTTTGGAGGGTATCATGGAACAAACAATCAACATTGAGCAAATTTTCGGTATTTTACGTAAGTATCGCCGGTTAATTTTATCGTCGACAGTGGTGTGTACATTATTAGCTGTTATCGTGACATTTTTTTTGATTACACCACACTATAGCGCATCGACAGAATTATTAGTTAACCGCAAACAAAGCACTGATGCTGGCGCACAATGGAACCAAGTGCAAACAGATGTGCAGATGATTAATACGTATAAGGATTTAATCACTAAACCGGTCATTATGGATTCAGTCGCTAAGAAAATTAACAAGGGTAGTAATCAGAAATTAGACACTACAACCATCGCAAGCATGATTGGTGTTTCAAACAATCAGAACTCACAAGTCTTCTCAATCACTGCCAAAGCAGACAATGCGTATACCGCTGCTGATATTGCCAATACAACAGCACAAACCTTCCAGAAAAAAGCACCTAAGATTATGAGTGGAACGGACAATGTTTCGATTATATCTGAAGCTAAACCAGATTTAACACCTGTCTCACCTAATAAAAAATTGAATATCTTAGTGGGAGTTGTACTAGGTGTTCTTCTCGGAGTTGGGATTGCTTTCTTACGTGAATTGACGGATAAGACAGTCAAAGATGAGAGCTTCTTAACGGATGATTTAGGCTTAACAAGCTTAGGTATTGTGAACAATATTGCTGAAAAAGACTTAATTAAAAAAGCGATTATGAGTGTTAATGCTAGCCGCTTATCGAGAAGAGGGTAAGAAGAAATGGGATTATTTAGAAAAGAAAAGAAATTAGATCAAGCAAGTATGAAAGAAGGAGTCGGGTTAATTACTTTAACCGATCCGACTTCAGTCATCGCGGAACAATTCCGGACAATCCGAACGAACATTCAATTCTCGTCAATTGATCAAAAACTACGCAGTGTCGTGTTCACATCTTCTGGCCCTTCACAAGGTAAATCAACGGTGAGTGCCAACGTTGCTGTGACCTGGGCTGACCAAGGAGTTGATGTGCTATTAGTCGATGCTGATATGCGTCGTCCAACAGTGCATCAAACCTTCCAAGTACCGAATAAAAAAGGGCTAACATCACTATTAACGGAAGAAACTTTCGATTTAAATAGTGCGATTCAAAAAACACCGGTGGATCATCTATTCGTTTTACCGTGCGGGGTGGTACCACCAAACCCGTCTGAATTGTTAAATACAAAGAAAATGGATAAATTAATTTTAGAATTGACAAAGCACTTTGATTTAGTGATTTTCGATGCGCCACCCGTTATTTCGGTGACGGATGCACAAATCCTTGCTAGCAAAGTTGATGGGACAATTTTGGTGGTACCACAAGGGATTGTTGAAAAGGGTTCGGTTGCCAAGGCAAAAGAGTTGTTAGAAGTCGTTAATGCCCGAATTTTAGGAACAATTATGAATCGCGTGAAGGCCGAGAATACGGGCGGCTATTATGGCGGTTATTATGGCGGGTACTATGGAACGGAAGAAACTAAGTAGTATTTAAATTTGGAGGATATAAATAATGAGTAAAGTTTTAATTACAGGTGGCGCAGGTTTTATTGGGTCAACTCTGGCGGATAAATTAGTTGAAGATGGTAACCAAGTAGTCATAGTTGATGATCTTTCAATGGGTTCTGTTGAAAATTTGCCACAATCGTTAAATTTAACATTCTATGAAGAGTCAATTACAAATCATTTCTTTATGTCTAAGTTATTGATCATTAACAATTTTGATTATATTTACCTATTAGCAGCTGTTGCTAGTGTGGCGGATTCAATTGAAAGGCCGATTGAGACTCATGCGGTTAATCAAAACGCAAATTTAAATATTCTTGAAACAATTCGCAAAGAAAAATTAACTCCTAAAAAGATTATTTTTAGTTCTTCAGCAGCTGTTTATGGGAACGGACCTGAGTTACCAAAGAAAGAATCTTCTGCGATTGATCCGATGTCACCATATGCAATTGATAAATTTGCAACTGAACGTTTTATGGTTGATTACGGTAAATTATATGGATTACCAACAGTATGTACGCGTTTCTTTAACGTTTATGGACCAAAGCAAAATCCGAAATCACCTTATTCAGGCGTGTTATCAATTGTTTCAGATTGTTTAGTAAGAGATGATATTTTTACTTTATTTGGTGATGGGAGTCAAACTCGGGACTATGTTTATATTGACGATGTTGTTGATGCGTTGTTGATACTAGCAACAACGCCAGAGGCTAAGAATGATGTTTACAATGTTGCGACAGGTGAAACAATTAGTTTAGTTGATGTGATTAAAGCGTATGAAAGTGCATCAGGGCGGAAAGTAAAAGTCGTAAAAAAAGAAGCTCGATTGGGTGATGTACAGGACTCATTAGCAGATATTACGAAGTTAAGAGGCTTAGGTTACGAACCTAAAGTTAACGTTACTGCTGGCTTAGCAAAATATTGGGATGCGTTACAGAAAAAGTAGGGGGGATACTTTTGGAAACAATGATAAAGAAAGACCAAGATAAAGTTTATGAAGAATCCTATATTGAAAAATTGGATGGGATGTTAGAACATCCGTACATACCAATCAAGCATATTTTGGATGTCGTATTTGCGAGTATCATTTTAATTATTACGTCACCGATTATTTTATTATTTATGTTACTCATCCGTTTAGAAACACCAGGTAATGTTTTTTATTCGCAAGAACGGGTAGGTTTAATGGGGAAAAAATTTAAAGTGATCAAATTAAGATCAATGTATGCTGGGGTTGAAAAGAAAAGTGGCGCAATGTGGGCACAAAAGAATGATCCACGGGTTACCAAAATCGGGCACTTCATGCGCAAAACAAGAATCGATGAATTACCACAATTATGGAGTGTCATTAAAGGCGATATGAGTTTGATTGGTCCTCGTCCAGAACGCCCTAATTTTACGGAACAGTTTTCTAAGGAATACCCTGGATTTGAACAACGGTTACGTGTTAAACCGGGGTTGAGTGGCTATGCTCAAGTTCACGGTGGTTATGATATTACACCAGGTGATAAAGCAGAACTAGATAATTATTATATTGAACATTTTGGTGTTAAAGAAGATATTAAAATTTTTTTTGAAACCATTAGAGTTGTGTTAAACGGGGATGGAGCGAGATGATGAAGAATTTTTCTGTTTTAATGTCTTTTTATGGTAGATTGTAAAATTAATCCGAACGCTGTTCGGACAAAAAAGATCAGCTTCCTTTAAAATGGTGTTTACCACAAACCCATCTTTTGTCTAGTATAACCTATTCCGAACGAATTAAAATCGAAACCTTTTGTGAACTAGGGCTGTCCAATATCCAAATGGGCGTTCGGCTGAACCGATTACCGTCAACAATTTCTTATGAATTATCTCGATGTCAACCTTATCAGGCT
>NZ_JBJKTM010000036.1:0-5580 GCF_046580785.1 Latilactobacillus sp. VITA-14 | reverse complement strand
TTGTGCTAGTGCGCCACGTTGAAAACGTGATAAAGTAGATGTACCCAAAGTAATCACTCCCTATATTGGTTGGAATTAGCTACTACCATTGTAAGTGATTGCTTTGGGCTTTTTAATTTCTGTTCGGATTAATTATAGAATTTGCCCCATTAATAGCAAAATAACCCGGGTCAATTGACCCGGGTTATTTTTTTGATCAACTTACGCTAAATTAATTGACACCCTTTATGAATGGTATGGTACCATAAGCGCAATTAGAAAAGCGAAGGGATTCGGGCGCATGCGACGTTCTAAATGGATAATAATCATCATTGGTTTAGGAGTTTTAATTGGCAGTGGATGGTGGCTTTTAGGGCATGCAACGACGCAAAAAGCGCAGCAAGTCAAGCAAACAGAAAATGAACAGCCCACTTTTTATTTGCATGGTTATGGCGGTTCGGCTCGTTCGACTGATAGCATGATCAAAGCTGCTCGCGAACAAAAGAATGCGACACAGGTCCTCACTGCAACCGTTCGTAAGGATGGTTCAGTTGATTTACAGGGGCGTTGGTTAGCTAAAACGACACGACCAATCGTGCAAGTTGTTTTTGAAGATAATCGCAATCCTGACTATCAACAAGATGGTGAGTGGTTTAAAAACGTCTTAGTCGCGGTTAATCGGCAGCACAGCTTCAAACGATTCAACGTGGTGGCTCATTCGATGGGCAACTTGACGGCCGTTTATTATTTATTGAACCATGCGACTGATAAACAGTTACCCCGTATGGCGAAGATGGTGAATATTGCGGGTCATTTTGATGGGATTATCGGGATGGATGACCAGCCTAATCAAAACCAGGTTAAAAAGGATGGCCAACCACAAAAAATGAACGCGACTTATCGGCAACTGATGGGACTGCGTAACCAGCTCCCTGCTAAATCGATTGCGGTGTTGAATATCTATGGGGATTTAGGCGATGGGACGCGTTCTGACGGACGTGTTAGCAATGCATCGTCACAGTCGTTGCGGTATTTGGTGACGCCTGGTGCGAAGACCTATCAAGAAAAGAAGTTTACTGGTAAAAAAGCGCAGCATAGTCAATTACACGAAAATCATGCAGTCAATCAAACTGTCTTAGCGTTTTTATGGTAAAACATACTTAAAAAGTGGTGGCGACAAAAAAATAATTTTGTCGCCACCACTTTTTTAATGTTCAAGACGGTAGTCTCGCGCTGCTTGTTCGAGATTCGAAATGAGAGCTTGTTGTTTTGGTGAGAAGAACTGGGGCTTACGATAGGCTAACGAGATGTAAAAGATTGGTTGTGGTTCATCCAATAAATCAAGTACCACTAAGTCATCAGCAGGCGTAATACTGGTTTCAGTTAGAAAACCGATGCCGACATTTTCGTGAATCATACTTTTTAAGACACTAACGTCATTGGTGCGATAAATAATTTCGGGTTTGATTTGATTGACGTCCGATAAGTTCTTGAAGACCACGGGATGCATGAATCCTTCCGCGAGCATAATAAATTTCTCGTGGGCTAAATCACGGAAGGCGACCGCTGGTTTCTGGGCTAAGGGACTATCAGGTGCAACTACAATCTTAAAATGGTGACGTTCGATGACTTTAGCTGTGATGGTATCGGTTTGAAGTGGTATCGCAGAACCAAGAAGCGCGACATCTAGTTCACCGGCTTCTAATGAAGCCAACAATTCTTTGGAACCCCCATCAGCTGTCTTAAAATGTTGAATCGTGCCGTTAGCGGCTAGCTTTTGTGCTAATTTTGAAAAGTAGTAAGTACCGATAATTGGTGGCAAGCCAAAACGCAAATCAGTAGCGTTGAGATTGAGCATGTCGGCCTTTGTTAGTTCAATCTCCGCTAATATTCGCGTGGCATGTTGATAAAGTTGCTCACCACTAGGGGTAATAATCAATGATTGGTGTGATTGATCGCGCTGAATGAGTTTGGTCGCGAATTCATCTTCAAGGCGTTTGACCGCGTAGGTGATCGTCGGTTGACTGACCTTGAATTGATCAGCGACTGCCGTAAAATTTTTTAATTTAATTAGCGCAGCAAAATAGGCCAAATCTTTAATCTTCATAAAAACTCCTGTTTAATGCAGTTTAGACGCTTCATATAAATCTATTTTATCATAAATGTAAGTTTTGACTATCAAATGTTGAGGCGTGTATAGTGACCAACATGATATAAAAGAAAAGGAGATTTTTAATATGAAAGCACAACAAATTTTAAATGATCCATTTTTAAATAAGGGCACAGCATTCACTGCTGAAGAACGTGCACAATTTGGCTTAACGGGGATGTTACCACCTCACGTGCAAACCATTGATGAACAAGTTAAACAAGTTTATGCCCAATATCAATCAAAAGCAAACATGCTTGAACAACGGATTTTCTTAATGTCAATTTTTAATGAAAACCGTGTGTTGTTCTTTAAATTATTCAGCCAACACGTTGCTGAATTCATGCCAGTGGTTTACGATCCAACGATTGCTGACACAATCGAAAATTACAGTGCTTTATATGTGAACCCCCAAAACGCTGCTTTCTTATCAATCGACGATCCTGATTCAATGAAGACAACCTTGGCAAACGCTGCTGATGGTCGCGAAATTAAATTAATCGTTGTGACTGATGGCGAAGGAATCTTAGGGATTGGCGACTGGGGCACACAAGGTGTGGATATCTCAGTTGGTAAATTAATGGTTTATACGGCTGCTGCCGGGATTGATCCTAGTCAAGTCTTACCAGTTATTTTAGATGCTGGGACGAACCGTGAAAGCTTACTCAATGATGAATTATACTTAGGCAACCGTCATGAACGGGTTCGCGGCGATCGTTACTACGATTTCGTCGATCAATTCGTGCAAACAGCTGAAGACCTATTCCCTAATATGTACCTTCACTTTGAAGATTTTGGCCGGAGCAATGCTGCTAATATCTTGAACAAGTACAAAGATCAAATCGTGACATTCAATGATGATATCCAAGGCACAGGGATTATCACATTAGCTGGGATTATGGGCGCTTTAAATATCTCTGGTGGCAAGATGACCGACCAAGTTTACATGAGCTTTGGTGCTGGGACTGCCGGTGCTGGGATTACTCACCGCATCTTCGAAGAAATGTTACAAGAAGGTTTAACTGAAGAACAAGCACGTAGCCGTTTCTACATGGTTGACAAGCAAGGGCTATTGTTTGATGATGATCCAGAATTAACACCAGAACAAAAACCATTTGCGCGCAAACGGAGTGAATTCGCGAATGCTGATGAGTTAACAACTTTAGAAGCTGCTGTCAAAGCAATCCACCCAACTATTTTAGTGGGGACTTCAACCCAACCTGGGACCTTTACAGAATCAATCGTGAAGGAAATGGCTGCTCACACAGAACGCCCAATTATTTTCCCATTGTCAAACCCAACGAAGTTAGCTGAAGCAACTGCTGCAGACTTAATCAAGTGGACTGACGGCAAAGCCTTAGTAGCGACTGGGATTCCTGCTGCACCTGTTGAATACAACGGTGTCACATATGAAATCGGTCAAGCAAACAATGCTTTAGTCTATCCAGGGCTTGGTTTAGGCACAATCGCTTCCACTGCGAAAGTCTTAAATGACGAAATGATTAGCAAAGCAGCTCACTCATTGGGTGGCATTGTTGATCCAACAGAACCTGGCGCAGCTGTCTTGCCTCCTGTGACAAAACTAGATATCTTCTCACAAACGGTTGCGAACGCTGTTGCTCAAAGCGCTGTTGATCAAGGTTTGAATAAAGAACCAATTGCTGACGTGCAAAAAGCCGTCGCAGACATGAAATGGGAACCAGAATACAAAGCACTATAATTTAAATATAAATCGGTAGGAGCGTGAAAGAGTTGGCAGCATTTCTAACATCATTATCAAGCGTTGTCGAAATCGTCTTAGTCATTGCATTGGGGTTTTGGCTACGGAGTTCAAAAAAATTCGATGATAATTTTAAAGGCACAATTTCATTTTTAATCATGAATGTCGCTTTACCATTATCAATTTTCGTCTCAGTATTAGATAACTTAACCCGTGAAAAGTTGGTCGGTTTATCTGGCGGCTTGATCTACGTCTTAATTAGTTTCGCCCTCGGTTATCTCGTGGCATGGTTACTAACCAAGGCTTTCCGGATTCGGCCAGGTCGTCGAGGGACATTTATCAATATGTTCGTCAATGCTAATACCATCTTCATTGGGTTACCATTG
The DNA here is from genome assembly GCF_046580785.1 of Latilactobacillus sp. VITA-14. Lineage (NCBI taxonomy): Bacteria > Bacillati > Bacillota > Bacilli > Lactobacillales > Lactobacillaceae > Latilactobacillus > Latilactobacillus sp. VITA-14. The sequence goes on along the minus strand of NZ_JBJKTM010000036.1, from coordinate 1,346 downwards.
AACTTGGCACTATTCGGTGACAAGAGTTTACCTTACTTCTTGATCTACTATGTGGCCAATACGGTTTCAACATGGGCAATCGGGGTCTTCTTCATCTCAAATGATGATCCAACCAAAGAAAAAGGCGCTGCTAAAGGCAAATTTAACTGGCGTAAATTATTACCTTCACCATTAATCGGTTTCTTAGCCGCATTAATTTATCTTCTAACTGGTTTACCATTACCAGAACTTGTTGATAAGACATTCTCAATGGTCGGTGGCATCGTAACACCAATGTCATTGATCTACATTGGGATTATCTTAGCTGATGCTGGTTTGAAATCAATCCATTTCGACCGCGATACAGTCCTTGCGTTATTAGGCCGTTTCGTTGTGGCACCAGCCATCATGATTGCCATCATGCTATTCTTCAAGAACACAACTTCAATTCCATCAATCGAACAAAACACATTGATTATTCAAGCTGCAACACCTGGTTTGGCTGTCTTACCAATCTTAGTTGGTCAATCACATGGTGACGTTGAATATGCAACGAACGTTGTCACAACAAGTACCGTCTTATTCGTGGTCGTTGTCCCAATCTTGATGCAAATTGTTCAATATATCTAAAGCTTAAATGTGTCGTTCAGCTGACACTCCCCTAAATCTTACCCCCAGCGCGCCGTCTCAATTAATTGAGACGGCGCTTTTTTTGTGCAAAGAAACACAAAGAATGTTGTCAAAGGCGGTAAAGTGCATTACAATGAAAACGGATTTAATAATGTGAAGGGGACGATAGCATGACAGAGAAAATCTACACTAACTTAGCACCTGAACCATTGGGACCATACAGCCAAGCGATTGCAACGGATCAACTGGTCTTTATGTCAGGGCAACTCGGATTAAAAGATGGCCAATTGGCACCGGACTTAGCGAGTCAAACAAAACAAGCAATCACGAATATGCAACACGTGTTAGCGGCAGCAGGATTATCCCTAGAAAACGTTGTGAAAACCAATTGTTTTTTAACTGATTTGGATGACTTTAACGAATTCAATGAAGTATATGCGCGATTCTTCGGTGATATCGCACCGGCTAGAAGTGCCGTTCAAGTTGGTAAACTACCAGCTGGCGCAATTGTTGAGATAGAAGCAGTTGCAATTCGTTAATGCCGTAATTGACTGAATAAACAACCATTTGAAAAAAGCCTCCAGAGGAAATTAAATGGTAGATTGCAAATTTAATCCGAATTTTTGGACAAATTTGTCAGCATCACCTGATACGGTGTTTGCCAGTCGAGTATTTTAAGCGGTCGCTGGTTAATTTGGAGTAACGTCGTCGTTAAATCTTGAGCACTAATGTGCTCA